>JAIOQG010000114.1 GCA_021413465.1 Alphaproteobacteria bacterium
GTCTCCGCTTGCGCCAGAAACTGACGCACCGGCATGGGAAAGGGATCGATCTCGCCGGACAGCGCAGGCGCGCTCATCCCTTCCTCAACAACCGCCGCCCATAACCGATAAAAAGCAGCGCCAGCAGGATGACAGGCGATAGAATGGCCATCGCCTCTGCGAAATCCAAAAACGGCGGCAACGACCCCGTGAAGGAAGCGCGATAATTGAGCGCGACCGTGATGAACACGGCCAAGCCCACCAGTATCAACGCGCCGGCGATGGCCAATCCCGCGCCTATGAAGCGCCGCGTCTTATTGCTTGAGGTCGACAGTTCTTCACTCATTTGTGCCTCCACAGTCCCCGGCCGACAACAAACACGCCGAAACCCATGGCCCCGGAAATGCCGCTAATGATCACCACGAACATCGTCCAAACCAAAAGCTCCTGGTGCAAGCCGCCATCCGAAATTATGCTGAAAATCATGCCCGCAGCGCACAAGCCGCTGCACGCGAGCCACAACGCGCCGATCACGGCCAAAACAAGCCCGATAAACCGCTGCACCTCACCGCCTGAAGCGGGCTCCGTCATAATTTCGGCCTCATGGCGCGCCCGATCACATAAACCGCGAATCCCACTCCACCCGAAAACCCGCCGACCAGCAAGATCATCGGAATGATGCTCAGCGCTTCGCGAACGTCGCCGCCCTCGGTAAACAGCATGATAGCGAAGGCGGCGCTGCACAAGCCGGAAGCCGTCAGCCAAAGCGCGCCGATGACAATGAGAACCAAGCCAACGAATCGGCGCACCTCGCTCGGCTCGCCCGTGCTCGACTCGGTCATGGGGAGATGGGTCTCAACAAACGCCCGATCCAGTAAATAACGCCGCCAATCACCGCCGACGGCACGCCCACGACGAGAATGATGATCATGTCGTTCGAATTCCCTCCATCCGCCAAACCGATCGCGAATGCGGCGCTGCACAGGCCAGTGGTTACAAGCCAAATCACGCCGATGACAATCAGCATCAGACCGACAAGTCGGCTGAGGTCGCTGCTCGATTTTTTGGAAGCGTCGCTCATTTGGAGGCGCGCGCCAAATCGCGGCCCGCACTTCCCTCCCGATAGAACGTGTTGAACGTATCGAACGGATAGATCTTCCCGTCCGGCTCCACGAAATGCACGCAACTGCGCTTCACGCCGCCGAGGTCGAAGTTGAAGCGGTCCATGAACTGCACGATGACGACGCGGAACGTATGCTCGTAGCCGATGTCTTGCGGCACCGCAGCTTCGGGCAGGCAGCACAGCACGGCCGCCAACTTGTCCGACGTATCGGCGGCCGCCGTCGACAGCGACAGCAGATCGAACATCCTGGCCCGCAATTCCGGAAACGCTTCGAACGTCACCGTGTTCGGCGCCGCCTCGACCAGCACCTCGCGCGGAATCATCGACGTGATCGGCGCGACATTCTTGCCGTTGCGCAAGCCATAGCCGATCGAAATCGCATCGGGATTGCAGGGCAGGGGGATCATGTCCTCAAGCGCAAACACGCCGGCCTTCGCCACCTCGCGCCGCACGTCCGACAGCAGCACGCGATGGGCCTTCGGATCGAACCCGTCATTGCGCCCGGCATCCTGGATCGGCTGCAACGTCACGCCACGCACGCAGTTCCATTCGAGCGCATGCCGCACGATGTCCGCGACCTCGCTGTCATTGACGCCCTTCTTCAGCGTCACGACAAGCGTCGTCGAAATGTTGTGCTTTTCCAGCGCCTCAAGCGCCTGCTGCCGCACGCTGCGCAAATCCGCGCCGCGCAGGTTCATCAACGCCTCGCGCCTTAAGGAATCGAACTGCAGATAAACCTCGAAGCGCGGCATATAGGTCGCGAGCCGTGCGGCGAATTCCGGTTCGCGCGCGATGCGAATGCCGTTCGTGTTGATCATCAAATGTCGGATCGGCCGCCGCTTCGCTGCGTCGAGTATCTCGAAAAATTGCGGATGAATGGTCGGCTCGCCGCCCGAAATCTGCAGCAGGTCGGGCTCCCCTTCACTTTCAACCAATGTGTCCATCATGGCTTCGATCGTCGCCAGATCGCGATGCCCCGTGCGTTTCACCGACGAATCCGCGAAACACACCGGACACGACAGATTGCACGCCTCGTTGACCTCGATGATGGCAAGACACGAATGCTGCTCGTGATCGGGGCACAAGCCGCAATCGTACGGACACCCGCGCTCCGTATGCGTTTGCGGCTTGAGCGGACGGTCGCCGGGCTTCAGATAATCCTTGCAGCTCTTCCAATATGTGGCATCGGTCGAGATCAGCGTTTTCTGCACGCCGTGCTCCGTGCAGCGTTTTTGATAGAAGACGTCTTCGCCCTCGATCAAAATCTTCGCGGGCACGAGCTTCAGGCACGCCTCGCACAAACTTGTCGTCTGCGCATGGAAGAGATACGGCGCCGACTTACGGATCGGAATCGCAGCGGTGCCCTTCAAATCGACGGGACGGTTCATGCCTGCGCCTCCCGTTTCTTACTTCGTCTTCTTCTCCAAATCCTCCGGCCCATCCCAGCCGTACTTCACCATCAGCGACAGCGTATACCCGTCCTTCTCATCGAGATAGCGCACGTCGTCCAACACCCAGCCAGCCTTCGTTTTCTCCCAGAAGAAGTGGTTCTCCATCTGCTTGTCGAAATTCTTGAAGAGCACCACCACGATCTTTCGGCCCGGCGCATTGTCGACGTCGCGCGACGTTACCGTCACGTTCGTGACCTTAGAATCCTGCCCATTGATATAGTAGTCGCCGTCGAGCCGACCGACCTCGCCCTTGGCTTCCTTGGTGTCGAGCGCCATCAAAGCGTTCAGGCGCGCCGACAGCGGCAACTCCGTCGTGAAGTCGTCCTTTTCGAGCTTCGCATAAAGCGCTTTCATGGCGGCGGCCGGGTCCGTGACTTTAATCGCTTTGGCCGGCGCAGCCTGCGCCGCCGACATCACAAGTAATGAACTCAGCACGCACAGCAAACTAAACAGCTTCATTGCGATGACGCCCTTCTCTGAAAATCATGACCGCTCCATACACGACCAAGCCCGCACACATTAGATGGAAATGATTCAAGGGTCCAACAAGCGTGGGATAAGGCTTCAGGAATTCCCAAACAAATCGCTGCGCGCCATAGGCGATCGCCAGCCAATAAAACCCCTGTGCCGTCGCCCATCGCGCTCGCTGTTGCAGCCCCAGCACGAAGGCAACCAAGAAAGCGACCATCGAAAGCGACTCATAGATCTGCACCGGATGCCGCGCGATACCGTCGCCAAGCTCGACGGCCCAAGACGACGATGAGGGGATGCCGAACGTCTGATCGGGCAACCCGGCGAACAAACACCCCCATCGCCCAACCGCGACACCCGCCGCGAACGGCCCTACAAACACAATGCCGGTCGACATGCGGATGCCGCGCAGCGCTTTGTATAACTCGACGCCGACGATTGCGCCGACCAGCGCACCGGCAACCGAATGCGCCAGCGCAAACACGCCTTGGCCCCAAAACGTAAACGAGGTTGGTGGCGATATGGATCATTTCTTCCTGGGACCGCGGGCATCCTTGCCCGCCCTTGCTGACTCGGCGATGCTCCAAGAGCGGGCAGAGGTGCCCGCGGCCCTAGGCTACACCGGCTTCAACGCTTCGTGCGCGCCGTTCGGCAGTTCGATTCCTATTGCATCGCCCGCCACCACATCGCCGCCGGTTATCACGATCCCCATGACACCGGCCTTCCGGATCAACCTGCGCGCGGGATCGCGTTCCAGCACCGCTTCCAACAACCCGTGCTGCAGTCCGTCGAGTTGATAGCAAGGATTGCGCAACCCCGTGACTTCGACCACCGCCGCCGCACCGAGGTGCAATCGCGCGCCCGTCGGCAACGCCAGCAAATCGACACCGCGCGTCGTGACGTTCTCCCCCATCAGCCCGGGCACGACGTCGAATCCTTTCGCGCGCAATTCGTCGAACAATTCGCTATGGATCAAATGCACTTGCCGCAAGTTCGCCTGCGTCGGGTCGCGCGCCACGCGCGAGCGGTGCTTCACCGTCTCGCCCATATGCGCATCGCCCTCGACGCCGAGACCTTCCAGCAACCGGATGCGCGCGCAGCCCGGCTTCGACATTGTGTGCGTGCCGCTGCGGCTGACGGCAATGACACGACCTTCGCTCATGCACCGGGCAGCCGATAGTTGCGCGCGCGCACATCGCGGTCGACGATTTTCGCCAAGCGCCCGTCAAGCTCAGCCATCACCGTCCGGCGCCGTTCGGATGCCAGCGTGCTCCAGCTGCCGATTTCCGCCATTGACCGCCCGCAGCCCAGGCACCAACCTGTCGTAGCGTCAATGGCGCAAACTTTTATACAGGGGCTTTCGATCGGGTCGCGCATCGCAATCCTGTTAATGCTCCGTTACCGCTCTTACAAGATGCGGCCAAAAGATGCGGATTGAAACCGTGGCGTACACCGCTATCATTCATTCAACTGACAAATTGTCGGATTGCCCCGTCGCTTTCGCAAGAAGGACCTAAACCCATGAACATCGATTACACCCCGGCTGACGAAGCCTTCCGCCAGCAAGTCAAAGCCTTCATCGCCGAAAACTATCCGCAAAGCGTGCGCGGCAAGTCGCGCAACGAATACGGCGGCAAGGAAGATTTCCTCGCCTGGCACAAGGTCCTTCATAAACAAGGCTGGATCGCGCCGTCCTGGCCCGAGCAATATGGCGGCACGGGCTGGACTGCGACCCAGAAATACATCTTCGGCGAAGAATGCGCGCTCGCCGACACGCCGATGGTGCTGCCCTTCGGCATCGCAATGGTGGGCCCCGTCATCTACACCTTCGCGACGGAGGAGCAGAAGAAAGAGCATTTGCCGAAAATCCTCTCCGGCGAGCGCTGGTGGTGCCAAGGTTATTCGGAACCGGGTTCGGGCTCCGACCTTGCCTCGTTGAAAACCAGCGCCGTTCGCGACGGCGACCACTACATCGTCAACGGCCAAAAGACGTGGACGACGCTTGCCCAATATGCCGACTGGATATTCTGCCTCGTTCGCACCGACCCAAAGGCGAAGCAACAGGAAGGCATCTCGTTCCTCTTGATCGACATGAAATCGCCCGGCGTCTCCGTTCGACCCATCATCACCATGGACGGCGCGCATGAGGTCAACGAAGTCTTCCTCGACAACGTCAAAGTCCCGGTCAAAAACCTGATCGGAAAAGAGAACGAAGGCTGGACCTACGCGAAATTTCTGCTCGGACACGAACGTGCCGGCATTGCCGGCGTCGCCCGTTCCAAGCGCGGCGTCGAACGCCTAAAGAAACTGGCGGCGGCCGAACAGGACGGCGGCAAACCCTTGCTCGACGACCCCATGTTCTCCCGCAACATCGCCGAACTGCAGATCGACCTGCTGTCACTCGAATTCACCGAACTGCGCACACTGGCGAACGAGTCGAAAGGCGGCCACGGCCCGGAAGCCTCGATCCTTAAGATCAAAGGCACGGACATCCAACAGCGCCTAACCGAATTGACGCTTGAGGCCATCGCCTATTACGGCAATCCGTACCGTCCGTTCGCCCACGACAAGATGACGAACGAATACGTACCAGGCCCCGATTACTCGCACGGCGCGGCGCAGAATTACTTCCTCACGCGGCGCACGACGATCTACGGCGGCTCCAGCGAGATTCAACGCAACATCATTGCGAAGATGGTGCTGGGGCTCTAAGAAAGCCCCAACGCCACTGACCAACAAGAACAGCCGGGAACGCTCATGGATTTCTCATTCACCGAGGAACAAACGCTGCTGCGCAATAGCGTGCAGAAGTTCGTTCAAAACGACTACACCTTCGACAACCGCCGCGCGATCGTCAAAAGCGACACCGGCTGGAGCCATAAGAACTGGATGAAGTTCGCCGAACTCGGCCTGCTCGGCGCGCCCTTCACGGAAGATCAAGGCGGTCTCGGCGGCGGCCCGATCGAAACCATGATCATCATGGAAGAGTTTGGCCGCGGCATCGTGGTCGAACCCTATCTCGGCACGGTCGTTCTCGCGGGCGGTTTCTTGCGCCACGCCGGCTCTAAGGCGCAGCAGGAAAAATTCATTCCCGAAATCGTCGAAGGCAAGCGCGTCTTCGCCTTCGCCTTCGCCGAACCGCAGGGCCGCTACAATCTCGCCGACCTCGCCGTCACCGCGAAGAAAAGCGGCGCCGGCTACACGCTCAACGGCCACAAAGCCGTCGTCATCGGCGCGCCGTGGGCCGACCACCTCATCGTCACCGCCCGCACGGCAGGCGGCCAGCGCGATGAGAAAGGCGTCTCGGTCTTTATCGTCGACAAGAAAGCCAAAGGGGTGTCCTGCCGCGACTACCCGACGGTCGACGGCCTGCGCGCCTCGGAAGTCACGTTTGAAAACGTAGCCCTCGGCGCCGACGCCGTGATCGGCACCGTCGACAACGGCCTGCCGCTCGTCGAACGTGTCGTCGACGAAGGTATCGCCGCGCTCTCGGCCGAAGCGATCGGCGGCATGAAAGTGCTGAACGACGCCACCGTCGAATACTGCAAGACGCGCAAACAATTCGGCGTGCCGATCGGCAAGTTCCAAGTGCTGCAGCATCGCATGGTCGACATGTTCATGAACTACGAACAATCGGTCTCGATCACCTACATGGTGACGCTGAAACTCGGAGAGAGCGAAACCGAACGCAAAAAAGCCGCGTCCGCAGCAAAGGTCCAAATCGGCAAAGCCGGCCGCTTCGTCGGCCAAAACGCGGTGCAACTCCACGGCGGCATGGGCATGACCGACGAACTCAACGTCGGCCACTATTTCAAGCGCCTAACGATGATCGACACCATGTTCGGCAACGTCGACCACCACCTGAAACGCTACGCGTCGCTGGATTAGATTTTGGTGTTCAGGGAATAGGGATTGGTGAGACTAACCATCGCTCCCTAACCCCCAATCCCCACTATATGACCGTCGCCAACCGTATCGGCACCGGCTGCGGCGCAGTCAGGCGTTCGCGGGGGAACGTGCAGGTGACCGTTGTTCCTTTGCCCAGATCGCTCGTCAGCTTTACTTTGCCGTTATGCGCCTCGACAAGGCCGCGCACGATCGGCAGTCCAAGTCCCGTGCCTTTGTCCCGCACCGCGACGTCGTGCTGACCTTGGCCGAAAGCTTCGAACACCGCGTCGATGTCGGCCGGATCGATGCCGCAACCTGAATCGCTGACGCCGAACTCCATCCCGCCTTGCGCCGCGCGGCGCGCGAACACGGTCACCGTACCGCCGGCGGGCGTGAATTTCATGGCGTTCGAAATCAGATTGAGCAGCACTTGGCGCATCGCGCGCTCGTCGGCAAGAATCAGCGGCAATCCATTCTCGACGGCGACCTTCACCCGGATATTGGACTGCGCCGCACGCACCTCAAATAGCGTCAGCGCGTCGCTCACGGCTTCGGCGACGTTGATCTCGACCGCCCTCACGACAAAGCGGCCCGCCTCGATGCGCGCCAGATCGAGCACGTCGTTGATCAGGCCCAGCAAGTGTTGACCGCTACCGTGAATGTGGCCCGCATATTCGATATATTGCGGCGAGCCCAGCGAACCGAACACCTCGCCCTTCATAATTTCTGAAAAGCCCAATATCGCGTTTAGCGGTGTGCGCAGTTCGTGGCTCATGTTCGCCAAGAATTCCGACTTCGCTTGGCTGGCGGTTTCAGCGCGGTGACGCGCCTTGTCGGATTCGATCTTTGCCGCCGCCAACTGCTCGATCAGATCGTTCTTGTCCTCGCGCGTGAGGAACAAGTCGCGCGTACCGATGTACATGGTGCGCCCCAGATGCAAAATGAACAGCGACAGACCGACACCCAGAATCGCCAACCCGTAGTGCAACGCGCCGCCGTGCAACAATGGCGGCAGCACCAACGCCAGCGCGTAAGGTATGAACGCTGCCCAAACACAGTACCGGCTCGGGGACAGCATCGCTACACCCGCTGTTAAACTGCAACCCGCCACGAGCGCAAACAGCATCTGCCCCGTTTCTGTGCTCTGACCGTAAAATGCGAACGCCGGATACATCCAAACGGCGTTGGTGGCGAGTGTCATCGCCGCCAAGGCATAGTGCCAACGCCGCACGATCTTGGGAGCGGGATCGGTGAGAGCGAGAAATCTGTAGCCCGCCCAATAGCGAACGCTGACCAGGCACACGACCACGAACCAGACGATCAGCTCATCGGCCGGCACCCAGGCGGCCAACATCACCGACATGACAAGCGCGAAGGCCGGCATCGCATACGCCGCAGGCTGAACATTCGCTTCGGCAAGGCGCAATTGGTCGAGCTCGAGCTTTGCCGCACGCTCGGGCGATAACGCCTGCGTTCGCGACGCGTCTCTTGTGATGCCGGGCACGTTGAAAGCGGCCGCCATTCGAGTTTCGTACTCACCCAACCTAAGACTGCCGATAGTCGCCGAGAGCCGTTAAGGAAGACTGGGCGGAACCCCAATCTTTGCGCCGGTAATGCTCGTCCGCTTGCGCGGGCGCGCTGCATGGTTACCTTGGCGTTAAATTTGGCAACGCACACGGGGTTAGAAATGAACGAAGTCCTGCTTTTTGAAACGAACGGCCCCGTCGCGACGCTGACGATAAACCGCGCCGAATCCCGCAATCCGCTCGGACACGATGGCGATGGCGAAGCCTTCGCGGCGGCGGCGGCCAAAATCAACGCCGACCGCGGCATTCGTGCGGTCATTCTGACGGGCGCCGGCAAAGCCTTTTCCGCGGGCGGCGACGTCAAGGCGATGCGCGAACGGGGAGGCGCCTTCGCCGGCCCCGGCGTCTCGATCCGCGAGCGCTACCGCAACGGCATCCACAAAATCGTGCGCAGCGTCTGGGGCATTGAAGTACCCGTGATCGCAGCGGTGAACGGCCCCGCGATCGGCCTTGGCAACGACGTCGCCTGCCTCGCCGACACCCGCGTCGCGAGCGAGACTGCAATCTTCGGTGCAACGTTCCTGAAGATCGGGCTGATTCCCGGCGACGGCGGCGCCTGGCTTCTGCCGCGCGTCATCGGCATGGCCCGCGCGAGCGAGTTGCTCTACACCGGCGACACGATCGACGCGCAAACCGCGTTGAGCTGGGGCTTAGTCTCCAAAGTCGTCCCTGCCGCCACGCTGATGGATGAGGCGACGAAGCTCGCGGGCCGCATGGCCGCCCAACCGCCCGACGTCCTGCGCATGACCAAGCGCCTGCTGCGTGAAGGTCAAGCGACCAGCTTCGACAACATCATGGAACTGTCGGCGGCGATGCAGGCGCTCGCCCATCACACCGAAGATCACCTCGAAGCGGTGAACGCCTTCTTCGAGAAGAGGCCGGGAAATTACAAAGGGCGATGATCCAAATCGATGGCATCTGTTCCGCACATTGAAGGTTTCACAGCCCGAGCGCTCGAAGAACGCGACGTCCCGGCACTGCAAACCCTCTTCGACGAAGACCCGGAGTACTTCGAACTCAACGGTCGCGCGTTCCCCGTCGAAGAGGTGCGCGACGCACTGCCGCCCGGCCGTACGGCCGGCGACAAGTTCCTATTCGTGCTCGAACGCAACGGTCGCGCGGAAGGTATGATCGACTTCATCCGCGACTACCCCGAACCGCATATCTGGCACCTGGGCTTCATCTTCCTGTCGAAGGCCGCGCGCGGGGGTGGGGCAGGGCGGCGCTGCTTGCGCGCGCTCTTCCATTGGGTGCGCGCGCAAGGCGGCACCGTCATCCGGCTCGGCGTGGTCGAGCCCAACGCAAAGGCGCGCCACCTCTACGCTACGGAAGGCTTCGAGTTCGAGGCGGTGCGCGAAGTCGATCCCGCCGCCAAACGTCTGCGCCGCACCCTTGTGCTTCGGCGCACGCTTTAGTCTACTCGCTACATCGCTATTCACATCGGAGAACACTCATGACCCTCGGTATCGTCGCCACGTTGAAAGTGAAGCCCGGCAAAGAAGCCGAATTCGAAGCCGTCTTCCTCGAACTGCAGGCGCACGTGAAGAAAAGCGAGCCTGGCGCGCTGCAATACGAACTCTTCAAGTCCAAAACGCCGTCGACCTACATCGTCATGGAACAGTACAAGACCGAAGCCGATCTCGCCGCTCACCGCACGACGCCGCACATGGCCGCTGCCGGACCGAAACTTGGCGCGGTACTCGACGGCCGCCCGGGGATTGAAATGCTCGAAAAGCTTTGAGGCGCACGACCCATGGACCTCGGCTTCAGTAAAGATGACCTAAAGTTCCGCGACGACGTGCGCGCCTTCATCGCCGAAAAATTCGATGAAGACTTGCGCCGCAAAATGGCCTTCACGAAGAACGGCTATCTCGACAAAGCTGGCCAAGTGAAATGGCAGAAGGCGCTCTACGAACGCGGCTGGATCGCGCCGAACTGGCCCAAGGAACATGGCGGCGCCGGCTTCACAGCGAACCAAAAATACATCTTCGACCTCGAACTGTCGGCCGCCGGCACGCCGATCGTCAGCCCCATGGGCACAAAGATGGTGGCGCCCGTCATCATGGCTTTCGGCAACGACGCGCAGAAGAAGAAGTACCTGCCGCCGATCCTCGCCTCCGACATTTGGTGGTGCCAGGGCTATTCCGAACCGGGCTCGGGCTCCGATTTGGCCAGCCTTGCCATGCGCGCCGAAGACAAGGGTGATCACTATCTCTGCAACGGCACGAAGATCTGGACCACGCACGCGCAGTGGGCCGATTGGATCTTCTGCCTCGTTCGCACGACGCCGGGCAAGAAGCCGCAAGAAGGCATTTCCTTCATCCTGATCGACATGAAAACGCCGGGCATCACGGTGAAGCCCATCGTCACACTCGACGGCCCGCCGGACAACGAACAAGAAATCAATCAAGTCTTCTTCGACGACGTGCGCGTGCCGAAAGAAAACCTCATCGGCAAACAGGACGAAGGTTGGACCTACGCGAAATATCTCTTGGAGTTCGAACGCGGCAACGCCTACGCGCCGGGCCTGAAACGCTCGCTGAAAAAAGTCCGTACGATAGCCGCGGCCGAAGGCTCCGACGGGCAAAAACTGATCGATGACAGCGCGTTCCGCCGCAAGATCGAAGAAGTGGAAATCCAACTCCACGCCCTCGAATTCACCGAGCTGCGCCTGTTCTCGAAAATGGCGGCGGGCCAACGCCCAGGCGCCGAAAGCTCGATGTTGAAAACGCGCGGCACGGAACTGCAGCAGGCGATCACGGAACTTGCGATCGAAGCGGTGCAATACTCGGTCATGCCGTTCGTGCAAAACCCATGGGCCCCGACCAACGAACCCTGGCCGCAACCCGACTACGCCGTCACCGCGGCGCCGTATTATTTCAGCATGCGCAAAGCGGCGATCTACGCCGGCTCGAACGAAATCCAACGCAACATCATGGCGAAGCTGGTGCTGGGGCTTTAAGTGGGAATAGGGGATAGGGATTAGTGTTGGGGGCGTCGGGTCGCACCACCAACCCCTATTCCC
>JAIOQG010000115.1 GCA_021413465.1 Alphaproteobacteria bacterium
GTTTGCAAATTGCGCACGTCGTCGTTGACTTGCAGCCGGAACGCGCCCGCGACGCCCGCCGCAACGCAAGCGAAGATAATCGCAAGGCGCACGACACGCAGGCGCGGGGCCTCCCACAATGTCCAGTGCTGCGCGGCAAACGTCACGAACCGATTGCCAAGTTTGGGCGCGCGGTGGGTGTCGAGTACGGGATACCAGAGAACGACGGTGAGGAACGAGGCGCTGAGCCCGATCAACGAAAACGCGGATACTTGTCGCAAGCCCGGAAACGGTGCCAGCAGAAGCGTCAAGTAGCCAATCAGCGTGGTCGCCAATCCAATCGCAACGCCGGGAAGCACGCGTTGCAAGCGCGACGGCGGGTCGGTCGCCGAAGGATCGAAGTATTCGCAGAAATATTGCAGGCTGTAGTCGACGGAAATGCCGATCAAGCTGGCGCCGAACAGCAGCGCTACGGTGTGTATCTCGCCGAAGATCAAAATGGTTCCGGCAAAAGCGCAGAGCATGCCCGCGCCAATGGCCGCGAAGCTCAGAACGATCGGGCGCAGGCCGCGGAACACGAGCAGTATCATGGCGAGGGTCGCAATCATCGAGATGGAGCCGATGATCGAGGTTTCATTCATCGCACCGTTGGCGCCCTCGTGGGCATAGAAGACGGCGCCGGTGCGCAGGACATTGAGGCCTGGGGCTTGTTCACCCAACTTGGCGATCGTTTTGGCCAAAAAGTCGTGAAAGTCCGACTGGAATTGTAGCGCGTAGGGATCGCCCGAGAGATCGGCGCTGACCAGGACAAACGTTTCCTGTCCGTCGCGCACCGACAACACGCCGTCTTCGGCGCTCAGACGCGATTGCGCGATCGGCAAGGCGAGGAAGTAAGACGGCAGAAGCAGAAACGGATCGTGGGCGATCAGCTTCGTGTTGGCAAATCCGCCAGGACTGTAAAGCAGCGACAGCGCGCGCGAGACGAGAGCCTTGCCGTCATTGGCGAGCAACCGCTCGCGGTCGGAATCGGACAAGAGCCCCATGCGATAGGGATAGAAGGCGGCACCCATCAGGCGCATGCCGTCGGGATCGACTTTGGAGGTGATGGCCGACACCATGCCCGACTGCTCGAGTGCGGTGGCGAGTTTGAGTGCCGACGATCGCGCCAGGGCGGCATCCTTGTGACTAACCAGAAACGCCAAGCGCCGCGAGAATGCGCCGGCGATGCGGTCTTGTACTTCTTGGGCCGACGCATCGCGTTCGGTCGGGGGCAGCAACGCCAGAATATTGCTTTGCAGCGTCAGTCCCGCCGTCACCCTCCACCAAACATAAGCGATTGTGGCGACGATGACGACGAGCCAAAGCGCGGCGGCGAGCCACTTCATTTGTGAAGGGCTTGCAGCAGCGATTTTTCCTCCGCGCTCGGCGATGCCGTCGCGGCGGTTTGGTTGAGAAACGTCATCACGTCGACGTCGTTGCCTTCCTTGGCTATTTCGATCGTATCGACGAAGCGGCGGCCGGTGACGGTGAGGGACTTGATCTGCGACGCCGCCATGCTGTCGGCTTTGAGGGGCGTGAGGAGAAGCTGCCAACTGTTGGCCGTGTCGGTGCGATTGACGGCAAAGGCTTGCTTTAACACGCTGAGATCGCCCGACACGGCGCCGCCCAACACATCGTAGAGACGGCCGAGACCGGGCATGCGTGCCGCATCCAGGCGCATGGATTCTTTGCCGTCGGCGAGCGCCAACAAACCGCCGGGTGAGATAACGACGGTGTTTTTGAACGGCGTAAGCGCTTGCCAAATGAGCCCCTGACCAGGGATCAAAGCGAAGGTGCCTTCAGTCCTGAGCGGCTTGGCAAAGCCGGCCAGCTTGCGATCCTGCACGAAATTGCCGCGTAAAATTTCACCGGGCTTGATCGCCTGGGGCGTTCGTTCCGCCGTGCCGGCTTGGGCGAGAGCTGAACCGAACAATAGCGCGGCGAAAACCGTGAGCCGCAAGGTCAGGGCTGTGAGCAATGTGAGACGCATAAGGCCTCTGCCGCGATTGAACTGCGTTGACAGACACTCGTCATACTTTATCCGATGCCGGTGGACGCCGTCCAATCTGGACTTCCTCTCTCTCGATTATTTCATACCGCATCGGGCCGGCGGCAGTGCGGCTCAGAACCGCATGCCGACGTGCAGGCCGATGTCGTTCATGCCTTCGTTTTTGGTGGCGAGGTCACCGTTCGAAATGTGGTTGAAACTAAAAGCAACCGACCATGTCGAATCGATGCGATAGCCGAGGTCGACACCAGTGCGGATCAAGAACCGGCTGCCGTGCGATTTCCATTCCGATTCAAGAGGTGTGCCGCTGACGTCGAGTTTGCCGTCGTGCCAATCGGCGGCAATCGAACCTTCCAAGAAGAGCGCGTCGCCCGGCGAAATAACCGCATGGGCAAAATCCCATTGATCGGCAAGCCCAAGGAATATTTGGTTGGTTTGGCCTTCGGTGTTGAGCACGCCGCCTAGGACGACGCGAGGCGAGGCGAAGCTGAGCGTGAAGAGCGGTTGCGACAACGCCTCGAGCGAAAGATCGATGCCGGATTCTTTGTTCGTACCCACGAGGTCGGTGTCATGTTGATAAACGCCGAACCTGACTTCGCTGAGCAAGCCCTGGCCAGCTTCGGCAGTTGTTGTGGACGAGGCGAGGCAAACGCAAATGCCGAGCGCCGCGAGGGCGTAACGATTTCGCATTCACCAACTCCAGAGAGATTTGACGTGCCTACGCTGGCACGCAATTGAGCACTTAGCCCGATGTGCCTGCCAGGCGTAATCCTACGCGAATGCACTTCGTTGCACAATGTTGCTGCATTATTGGGTCGGGCGGCTAAGTTTATTGGATTTCTATTGTTACCGAGAAAGCTCCTGGTTCTTGTCCTGTTGCCATTCAGTTGCCGGTTGGCGCCAAAATGCAGCAACCGGCGGGAGAGGTGGGCATAGCGCCGTCTTTTCGCGCCGTCGAGACCTAGGCCAAATGTGGAGACTTCAACGCGCTCCATACTCGCCATTTATGCGACAGTTGTGTCGGGGACAAATGACCATTCTGTCTTCATGAATGCGGCGCCTCTGTTGATATAGAACTTCTCTTGCACTACGCTCAATTAAATTTCATGCGGTTGGCCCGCAACTGCGCTGGCTGCGTTGTGCTGAAGTGAACATTTCGGATTCTGGGGATAGCCGAATGACAACCCAATACGTAATTTGCATGGCACTTGCGGTCGGCGTTTCAGGATGCGCCATTCATCAGACCGTAAAGCCAGTGGCTCGTTTCGAAGAAAAGCAGATTTGTATCGTGGAAAGCCCCAACACCAGGGCAGGTTTTCTCGACAGCTATAAGCGGGTGCTCTCAAGCAAGGGCTACGCGGTTCGTGTTCTTCCCGCTTCGGCATCGGTTTCGGAATGCCCGATTGTATCGACATACACGGCCAATTGGCGTTGGGATCTCGCAATTTACTTGGTCTACGCCGAGATCAAGGTCTTTAGCGCCGGAAATGCAATTGGCGAGGCGACTTACGACTCGCGGGGAGGCGGAGCGAACATGGGAAAATTCGTCGATGCCGACAGGAAAATTGCCGAACTTGTAAACGAACTTTTTCCGGGCACAGCGCAGTAGTGAATCTGCGGAGGGCAATTCGATAAGACCGAGGGTGAGCTTGAGACAGCCGGCGCCAAGCTTCTCTACGTGCTCCTATTCGCCCGACTTCAAGACCGGTGCCTTAAACCACTCGGCCACCCATCCAACGCGGGGCAGGGGTTAGCATGGGTGCGGCTGGGGTTCAAACCGGGCCGATATCCGGGCTAAAGGGGGGTGACGGCGATGGCGATGGTTTGGGCCAGTTGTTGGCGTTCGCCCAGCGTTCCGCCCGCGTAGAGAATGCGCAGCCGCTTGACGAGGTTGGTGCTCTGAAAGTTACCGAAATCGACGTCGCCGGGCGTCTTGGCGACCGGTGGTTGACCAGCGAGAAACATGAAAAGCAAATTGGGTCTGGTCAGATTGGCAGGGGCGTAGGTGACCTTCAATTCGTGTGTCGAATTGCAAGACTGCTGGACCTGGGCATTGATCACGAGCGGGGTGAAGGTCACGACGTTCGAGCTGAGGATGCTGGCTTCGCAGACCAGAGGCACGTTCGCTTGAATTTGAACGCCGGTTGAGGCGGCGTAGGTGGCGACGCTTGTTGCTGCCCAAAACACCGCCATCAGGGGCAGGGCGACATGTATTCGATTTCGCATGTGCTTGCTCCTAGGAAGGGGGCAGAGTCGGCGCAAACTATTAAAGCTTCGTTTCTTCATGGGCTCACGGTGATCGTGAGCATGTCCTGGTATTTGCCTGCCGGGCGGCCCGTAACGTCGCCGAGTTTGAGCTGCATCAGATAGCTGGCGCCGTCGAGCGACACAGGCGGGTTACGGATGATGGATGAAGCCCCCGATAGGTTCATCTGCGTGCCGTCGAGGCGCAGCGTGTAGGGGACGCCGGGGTCGGCGATGAGAATTTTGTGACGGAGCTTTCCACTATATTGCGACGCGACTTCGATCGAGACGTCGTCGGTGGCGCGCACTTGGACCCGAGCCTCGCGGGTTTCGCCTGACGTCATGGTTTGGAAGTCGATCTCGTCGACGCCGAAGGAACCGAAGTGCGAACTTGAGGCGCCGGCGATGTTCACTTGCGCGCGGGCTTCGACTGCGTCGATGTTCCGGCTTTGAACGCGCGAAAGGAGAGAAGATCGCTGTAGGTTTTTGCCGGCGCCATCAATCCGGCCGGAACCTTGACCCGCAGCGTGATCGTCTTGGTTTTGCCGACACCGGCCGGCAGGGAGATCGAGCCTTGCGGTGCGTTGATGTCGTTTGGAAAGTCCGAGCCGTCGGGCCATTCGACGACATAGAGCAATTGCTGCGCGCCGTTTTTGAAATAGCGGCTGCTGCCGGTTGCTTGGCTTTTCACGGCGAGGCTTAAGGTGCAGGCGTCGGCGCCGTTGTTCGTGAATTCGACGGCGAAGGTGACGTCGCGCGCGACACCGTCGAAGGGATCGTAAGAGATCGCGGCAATGGGGCCCGCATTCGAGATTTGCGCGTTGCAGGGGGGCGATGCTGCGTGAGCGGCGCCGGACACGGCGAGCGTCGCCGTGATGCCAAGCGCTAGTAAGAATTGTGTGTGCCGCATCTGCGTCAGCTCCCCTTGTTGTTGACGGTGATCGTGCCGACGTCGATCACGCCTGTACTGCCTTCGGGCACTTCGATTGGCACCACGATGTCGAGCGTGGGGCCTAAGACCATGTCGTAGCGGCCGGGGGCGAGGCCTTCGGCGAAGAAGCGCCCGCCGCTGTTCGTGAAGACGAGAACCGGTTTGAAGTCCGGGTTTTCTTTCGCGCGCACTTCGCCGCCGAGCAGCGAGAGCGGTTTGCCGTCGGCGCCGATGAGATTGCCCATGACGACGTGCGAGGCGTCGGAGCCGACGACCACTGCGTAGCCGGAGGCGGGGCCCGGAAAGAGATCGTATTGGCCGGTGCCGGCGCCATAACCCACCGGCAGGTTTTCGACATCGACGAAAACGCTTTGCGGTTGATAGGCGCCGCCGGCGGCGACGAGGGCGGGGCCGAAGAAATCGGTCTCGGCTTGTCGTGCTTTGCTGCCTTTGTTTTGCGTGACGCCGACCGGGCTGCCGTCGAGGGTTTCGTGCGCGCGCACGATGGCGAAGCGCTGGCCGACGGGGCGTCCGATCGCAAAGTCGCTGCCGGCGAAGGCGAGCTGCGTGCCGACGGTGTAGGAGCTGCGCTGCGACTGAATTCTGCTCATGCCGTTGTCGGCGATGGCGTCGTGCTGAAGCAGCAGGCCGAAACGGTTGGCGTTGTAGGCGAACTCGCCGGTGCCGGTGAGGCGGTCGTTGTCGCGCAGCAGGGAGGCGCGTACGCCGTAGTCGTCGAGCTCGTTGCGTTGGAAGCGCGAGTACTCCGCTTGGTATAGATCGTTCTGCGAGTCGAACGAGGCGCGCGCGTTCTCGCGCTCGGACAGCGGCATCGAGAGCGAGATCAGGAAGCGGTTTTCGTTCAGCACGCCGTTGCGTTCGGTGCGCTCGTTCGACGCCGTCAGATCGGCAAAGCCCAGATTGCGGCTGAGCGAGATGCCGTAGCGGGTTTCGTTCGGTTCGATGTCGCGGCCGTCGCTGTAGGAGGCGGAAACGCCGAGACCGAAATCGTAGGGCAGTTGCGTCGAGAAGCGGCCGCGCACTTCCGACGAAAGCGTTTGATCGGGGGTTAGCGTGCCGAGGCTTGCGAAGAATTCGCTGGTGTAGAGATATGACAGGTTCACTTGCGGGTTCTTGAACACCCACATGTCGTCGGCGGAGGCTTAGTAGCTGACGAGCGTCGTGTTGCCGCTCGACAGGCCGTCGATATCGCTCCAGCCCGTCACGACGCCGAGCGTGCCGACGGGCGAAGCCCAGCCGAGCTCGATTCCGGCCAGCCATTGGTTCTTGTCGATCTGGAAGTTCGCGCCGACGGTCACATCGTCGAGCAGGCCATAGCGGCCGTAGCCCGAGAAGGTGAGGTTCGTATCGTCGTAGGTGAGTTCGTCGCCGCCGTCGCGCCGTTGCGGGATGCCGAGCGTGGCGCCGTATTCGGCGACGCCCGTATTCAGAAGCTTGGCGGAAAAGAACTGCGAGAAGGCGGCGATCAAGCGGCGGCCGAATTCGTCGACGACGTAAAGCTCGACGTCGTTCAAGCCGTTGAAGAGCGGAAAGTCTTTCAGGTCGTACTGTCCGGCGTCGAGGCGCAGCGTTCTGATCGTCGTGCCGTTGACGACGACATCGACGGTCGAGGCGCGGTCGAGCGAAAAGCGGAACAGGCCC
>JAIOQG010000218.1 GCA_021413465.1 Alphaproteobacteria bacterium
CGCCGGCATTATGAACCCGTTGCGCTCGTCATACATATCGAGCGCCGGATCGGTCAGATGCGGCTGCGTCTCGTCGACGACGGCGGGATCGATGATCTCGTTCATGATCATCCCTTCGCCCTTATGCGTCGAGATATAGACCATGCCGTTGGCCGGGATCATTTCGGCCTCGTTCAAATGCGTGCGCCGTCCGCCCGGCGTCTTCGCGACGCGTTGTCCCTTCGCCGTCTTCGCTTGTGCTTGGAAAAATCCATTGAGCGCGCCACCGCCCGAATTGCCGACCAGAACGACGTTCTGTACGCCGCGCTTCTTGAGATAGGAAACCGCAGACGCGACATCGAGGATAATCTCCTCATGCGTTGTCGTAACGTCGTTATTCGGATTGCGCGTATTGGCGCCCAAACACGCGACGCCCGCCTCGACCAACCGCGGAATGACATAGTGGTGCGAGAAATCCGCGCGCGGGTGCATGACCACGACGCCGGTTTTCGGTTTCGGATTCTGCCGCGGCCACCACAGCAGCCCGCGATGTTCGCGAAAATCGGGCGCCTTCAAGATGAGACTCTCGACGTCGCAGCCGCTGGGCCTGCGCCGCATATTCATCGGCGCCCCACCCCAATAGGTCTTGGAGATCAATTGCATCGCACTGCCGCCCCTCGCCTCAGAAAAATTCTCGACTGCAAAATGCCCGTTAACGCACTGTTTACCATCGCATGTTTATATGTCCTCAACGAAATTGAAGCGGACGTTACCAAGGAGGTTCCCAGCAAGTTGCCATCCCGACTTCCGGGACCGGCGCGTAGATCCAGCCGAAAGTCAGTGCTTTAGAGCCCGGCCATCGCCGGGCTTTTGCATTTCTAACGTTGCTTCACACACGCACAAAGATCGCCTCGAGACTCGTCAAATTCATCCCGTGCTTGGTGTAGTTGTAGGGCGTCAGATTTACCGCCTTAATCAGCGATCGTGCGATTTCCGTGCCCACACCGCCATCTGCCTGCGGCACCATATCGAAATCTAGAATGTTGATGCACGCGAGGTCCTGCTCGAACGCCTGAACGCCACTGAGCCCATTGCCCGTCATCCAACTCAGAATGAGCCGGTTCACGCCTTCGTGCGCAACAACCAGTGCCGTATGCCAGCCCGGCTCGGCCAGCAATCGCTTCATCGCCCGAACCGCTCGCGCCTGGACATCGGCGAACACATCACCGCCCATCATACGCGCGCCGGGTTGCGCCGCCTGATCGAACTCAAACGCCATCCGCGCCGCAAGTTCCTCGCGGCTCTTCGCTCCTGAGGGCCGGCCACCAACGATCTCGACCAGATCGGCGTCGACACTCAATGTCAGATGCGCCGCGTCCGCGTTGGCCGCGAGCACAATCTCCGCAGTCTCGCGGGTACGCGGCAGTCCGGAGGAGAGTGCGCGGTCGAAGCGCACGTGGGAAAGTCCGTCACCGCTCGCCAACGCTTGCTCGCGGCCCAGCGGCGTAAGAGGCACTTGGCTCGCATGTCCTGCCTCGCGCACCTCGCGCGAGAAATAGTCGACGTGGCCGTGTCGCATCAGATAAACGCGACGCCGCCCGGTGGTTCCCGGAAGGGCGTTCATTTCAGTCTCAGATCGCCCCGGCCGTTTTCAGCGCCGCAATTTCGCCGCCTGAGAATCCCCAGTCGTTCAAAATGTCGTCGTTGTGCTGGCCCGACGCGGGAGCGCCACCCTGCACTTCCGGCTTTGTGCGGCTGAAACGCGGTGCCGGCGCGGGCTGCACCAAGCCGTCGATTTCGATGAACGTCCCGCGCGCTTTATTGTGCGGATGTTTCGGAGCCTCGGCCAGCGACAACACCGGCGCGTAGCAAACGTCCGTGCCTTCCATCAAGCGGTCCCAATGATCGCGCGTCTGCGTGCCGATGACGCGCGCGATCTTCTCCTTCAAAGACGGCCACTTCGAACGGTCCATCTGCGACTGGAACTCCGGATCGCTGATGCCTGTCTTCTCAAGCAACAAAGCGTAAAACTGAGGCTCGATCGACCCAATCGAGACCCAATTGCCGTCGGCGGTTTCATACGTGTCGTAGAAATGCGCGCCGCCATCGAGCAGGTTCTCGCCCTTCTCTTCCGTCCACATGCCCATGGCCTTGAAGCCATAGAACATCGACATCAGCGACGCCGCACCGTCCGTCATGGCGCAATCGATGACCTGACCTTTGCCCGAACGCTGCGCCTCGAACAAACCGCACGCCATGCCGAACGCGAGATAAAGCGCTCCGCCTCCGAAATCGCCGACCAGATTCAGCGGTGGCACCGGGCTTTCCCCCTTGCGACCGATGGCATGCAACGCCCCCGTCAACGCGATGTAGTTGATGTCGTGCCCGGCGGCTTGCGCAAGCGGCCCGGTCTGCCCCCAGCCTGTCATGCGACCGTAAACGAGCTTCGGATTGCTCTTGAGCGCCACGTCCGGCCCCAGCCCAAGCTTCTCCATCACGCCGGGCCGAAACCCTTCAAGCAGCGCATCGGCCTTGGAAACCAACTTCAAGGCCGTGGCGACGCCTTCCGGCTTTTTCAGGTCGAGCGCAATCGATCGCCGGCCGCGGCTCGTAATGTCGAACTTATTGGCGCCGCGCCCACCTTTCCGGTCGATGCGTACAACTTCTGCGCCCATATCGCTCAGCAACATCGCGCAGAACGGGCCGGGACCGATGCCGGCGAACTCGATAATCTTCACACCTTGAAGCGGACCCATGACATTTCCTCCAAAGTCCAATAGT
>JAIOQG010000219.1 GCA_021413465.1 Alphaproteobacteria bacterium
CACCTTGCCCGGCAGCCGGGTCGAGCGCATGCGCGCTTGCACGATGGCGGCAATATGCGGCTTGGTTTTCGTCTGCATCACGCGGCCTCGGGGCGCCAACTGCGCCGTATATGTTTTAAGGGACGAAGTCCGTCCGCCGGATCTGCGCGCCAATCGCGATCGGGCAATTCGGATGGCAATGGTTCCTTGATGCCGCTGCCGTCGGCGCGTTCGCCAGCGCGCACCATGGCGATCACCGGCGCCATCTCTTCCGGCAACCAACAATGGCCTGCGGCGTATTCGGCGCCGGTCTTGTCGAGGTCGAGATGGAACTCGATCATCGGCGCGTTCCATCGGCACACGGCGCGCAGGATAACGCCGGGCGACACCGTGTGATCCGACCACCCGCAGGCAAAGCCGGTCGCGTCTGAAATGGTCTTCAAGGCCGCAAGATTGGCCTCGTCCGGCGGCGTCGGATAGGCCGATACCGTGTGCAGCAACGTCACGTCGCGCGCACCGTGCCGGCGCAACACGTCGGCGGCATGCTTGATCTCGGGGACAGTGGCCATGCCGGTCGATAGGATCACGGGCTTCCCGCTCTCCGCGCATGCCTCCAGCAGCGCATCCCACATCAACTCGTACGACGCGATCTTGTAGGCGTCGACATGCGCATGCAGCTCGTCGACCGCCTTCAAATAGAACGGCGTGCACATGAATTGCACGCCCCGCGCCCGGCAACGTTCCGCAATCGGCGCCAAAAACGAGACGGGCAGCTCCCATTCGCGCCGCGCGCGATGCTTGGCGCTCTGCGCCAATATTTCCGGCGCGAACATATCGTCGATCTTGAACAGCTGAAATTTGACTGCGCCGCAGCCGATCTCGGCCGCACGGTCGATGAACGCGAACGCGCGATCCAAGTCGCGGTCGTGATTGCTCGACACCTCGGCAATGAAAAGGCACGTCATCGAGCGCCCTCGAGCAAAGGGTAAACAGACATTAACGAATTCTAAATCCGCGTCCCTTACCAATTGGATAACGCGATCGAAGCAAGAGGACCCGGTGACAGTATTGCCACAACGTGCCGCGCAACGGACCGAGGACGGAACGCATCGCGGTGCCGTCATCGATCGCGTCAACGGCTACAGCATCGTCGCTTGCGAAACCTGCGGCTTTCGCCACGCGCTGCCGTTGCCGACGCCTCAGGAACAAAGTGAAGCCTACACGCAAGCCTATTATCGCGATCAGAAACCGACCTATGTGTCGCGCGCGCGCGAAGACGCCGAATGGTCGCGCTTGGGCTGGGACGACCGTCTATCGCTGTTTGAAGATCTGCTGAAAAAGACAAATGCCCAAGCTCTGAGTGTGTTGGACATTGGTTGCGGCCCCGGCTGGTTTCTAAAGGCGGCAGCAGATCGCGGTTGGAAAACCCAAGGTATCGAGCCCTCGCAACAGGCCGCCGAACATGCAAGCCAATTGGGCTTGAGCGTCGTCAACGCCATGTTCGATGCATCGACCGCGCCAAAGCTCGCCCGCAATGACGTCGTGCATTTGAACAACATGCTCGAACACGTCGCCGATCCCATCGGCCTCCTGCGTCTGGCCATCGGCCGAACCTGGCCGGGCGGATTGATCTGCGTCGGCGTACCCAATGATTACAACGCTTTCCAAGCGGCAGCACGCGCATCGGGGACACAGCCTTGGTGGTTGGTGCCGCCGCATCATCTGAATTATTTCGACTTCGCCTCGCTGGAATCGTTGCTCAAACGCGTCGGCCTCGAAATCGTCGAAACGCTCACGAGTTTTCCCATGGAGCTCTTTCTCCTCATGGGCGACAACTATGTCGGCAACGACGCCGTCGGCCGCGAATGCCATGCCCGGCGCAAACATTTCGATCTGGCTTTGGAAAAAGCGGGCTTAGGCGACGTCCGGCGCAAGCTCTACGGCGCCCTCGCCAAAGCCGGCATCGGCCGCGAAGCCATCATCGTCGCCCGCACGGCGGGAGCCTAAAAATCATGTCCGTACAAACCAGACCCTTCTTCATCGTGTCCTCCGGGCGTTCGGGCACCGCCATGATGGAGCGCCTGTTCGGCGCCTTCCCGCAGGTCGAAATGCACCACGAATACATGGTGCATCATGTGCAGCCGGCTGCCGTGAAATACCACATGGGTCTGATCGGCCTGGGCGAAGCAACCCACGTTCTGCGCGCCACGCATGGCGCCGCCGTCCACTATTCCGAATCGCCGCTTTGGGGCGATTCGTCGAACAAGCTGTCGTGGCTCATTCCCGTGCTCGACCGCATGTTCCCCGACGCCAAATTCATCCACCTGACGCGCGACGGCCGCAAAGTGGCGAGTTCGTACTTCCACAAACTCGGCCATGAATCGTACGACGATCGTTCGACCGCCGCGATGCAGCGCTACTACGACTCGCGCGGCGAACTTCCCCCGCCGCCGCCCGAAAAAAAATACTGGTGGCCTCTGCCCCCCCGCGGCCACGTTCAGGAGCCGGAATTCCTGACCTACAACCAGTTTCAGCGCATGTCGTTTCATTGGGCCGAGATCAACCGCACGATCATCCACCATCTCGACGCCATCCCGCCGGAGCGCAAACACGCCGTGCGCCTCGAAGACCTCGTCGCCCGCGGCGACGTTCGTCAACAATTCCTTAACTTCCTGGGTCTGCCCTGGGACGACCGCGTCATGGGCCTCTTGAACCGTCCCCACAATGTCAGCCGGCCGGAAGACTATCCGCTCACCCGCGAACAGTCGGAGCAATTCCATCTCATCGCGGGCGATGTCATGCACATGCTCGGCTACGACCGTAGGCCCGAGTATCGCGTCGCGTACTAACCTCAACTTAACCACAAGAGGCGGAGGCTACCGGCCACTTCCCATCGCGGGGCTTGGCGCCCGCGTTTCTCGTTGGTTGGGGTTCCATGACATTATCTTGCGATCTTTGCGACGCGACCACCTTTGAGCAGGTCTACGCCGCCCAGCACTCGGCTCGAAAACTCACTGTCTCGCTGTGTACGAATTGTGGCCTTTTGCAAAGCCTTCCGCGCATCGACCGCGCCGAACGCAAGGTCGCAACCGTGTCGGCCGGCGCCGATTGGGGCAACCTGCGTTACGGCAAAGGCTTTCGCGCCGAAGCCAACCTCGCAACCTTGCAACCGTTCTTGCCCAAGAACAAACCCATCCGCGTGCTCGACGTCGGCGCGAACCGCGGCGCCTTCGCCCTCGAATTGAAGAGCCACTATCCCAAGGCACAGATCATCGGCATCGAACCCGACGAACGCGTCGTAAGCGCTTGGGCGGGTCAGCCCGGCTTCACCTGGCTTAACGCACGTCTCGAACAGACGCGCCTCGAAGCCGAGGGTTTCGACCTCATCTATTCATGTCACACGCTCGAACATCTCAAAAGCGCGCGCGAGGCGCTGCTCGCGCATCGCGAAGCGCTGGCGCCCAAGGGCTACCTTTTGGTCGAAGTTCCGAACGCCGCTTTGCTCTCGTCGAACGACATCGTCGAAGAGTTCTTCATCGACAAGCACCTCTATCATTTCACCGCACGCACGCTTGCAAATCTCCTCACGCGCTGCGGCTTCCGCGCCATCGCCATCGCCGATCCGCGCGACACCGTGAACATCACCGTGGTCGCCGTGAAGGCCGACGCCATCCCTGCGCAAGCCCATGCCGATCCCCGCGAAGTCGAAAGCGCCATTGCCCTTATCTCGTCCTACCATGCCATGCGCCTGCAAAACCTCGCCGCGCTCTCGCGCATCGCCCGCATCATCGACGCGATGGCACCGCGCAAAGTCGCCGTCTGGGGCGCGGGCCGTCTACTCGACAGCTTGATCACGAACGGCGGCTTGCGGCCGCAAGCTTTGGCGGCTGTCGTCGACAAGCATCTCATCCGCTACGCCAGCGAATCCCATGGCATCCGTCTGACGTCGCCGGAAGATTTGGGTCGCGTCAAACCCGACATCGTCGTCGTCATGTCCCGCAGCTTTGCCGCCGAAATCCGAACCGAAGCGCAAACCCGCGTCCCGGGTTGCGAAGTCATCGCTTACGGCGAACTTCTGGCGCAAGCCAAAGCACAAGCCGCCTAAGGATCAAAAACATGAACGCCGGCTTACAGCTCTCGCACCTTAGTTCCAGCTTTGCCCCCGAAGATGAGTTCGTGCCGCGCCTCGAATCGTGCGCGCGCAACATTCGCCGCGTTTCGGTCGCCGCCATTTTTCACGCAACCTCGGGTCATCCCGGCGGCTCGCTCTCTTGCGCCGACCTACTGGCCGCGCTCTACGGCAGCGAATTGAAGTTGAACCCGGACGAGCTTCTGTCGCCCGACCGCAACCGTTTCGTGCTTTCGAAAGGCCACGCCGCGCCGGCGCTCTATGCCACCTGGTCCACGTTCGGGCTCATCGAACCGCAAGTGGCTCTGACACTGCGCAAGCTCAACAGCCGCGCGCAGGGTCATCCGCACGTCGTCGACATGCCGCTCGCCGAAACCAGCACGGGCTCCCTCGGCCAAGGCTTTTCCGTCGCCATCGGCATGGCGCTGGGCTTACGCCATCAACGCAATGAAGCGCGCGTCTACACCATTTTGGGTGACGGCGAGCTGCAGGAAGGTGAAGTCTGGGAAGGCGCCATGTGCGCGGCCCACCACAAGCTCTCGAACCTTTGCGCCATCGTCGACTACAACAAACTTCAATCCGACGATCGCAATGCCGCGATCATGGGCCTCGAACCCCTGGCGCAAAAATGGCGCGCCTTCGGTTGGAACACACTTGAAATTTCCGGCCACGACATCGCCTCGATCATCGCAGCCTTCGGTGAAGCGCGCGGCGCAGGTAACCGCCCGACCGTCGTCATCGCCCACACGGTGAAGGGCAAAGGCGTCGCCTACATGGAAGATCAACCGCTTTGGCACGGCAGCGTAAAACTCACCCGCGAACAGGCCGAGACGGCTCTACTTTCGCTCGGCACGCCGGTCGCCCAAATCAAGGAGCTGCTCGATGTCAGCCGCTGAAAAACTAGCTGCGCCCCAACTGATTGCCTCCAGCGGCGATTCGCTGCGCGAGGCCTTTGGCAAAGAATTGAGCGCCATCGCCGACAACTACCCCAAC
The DNA here is from genome assembly GCA_021413465.1 of Alphaproteobacteria bacterium. Taxonomy (GTDB): domain Bacteria; phylum Pseudomonadota; class Alphaproteobacteria; order Micropepsales; family Micropepsaceae; genus SZUA-430. Next base: position 5,102 of record JAIOQG010000219.1, read on the forward strand.
GTCGTCGTTCTCGACGCCGATATCGCCGGCGGCACCGGCGTGCATCACTTTCGCAAAAGCCATCCCGACCGCTTCTTTCAGTTCGGTATCGCCGAACAGAACATGATGGCCGCGGCCGGCGGCATGGCCGCGACCGGACTGATCCCGATCGTCACAACCTTTGCCGTTTTCTGTTTGCGCGCCGTCGAACAGGCGCGCCTGTCCATCGCCTATTCGCAACGCAACGTCAAAATCGTGGCAAGCCATCCCGGCCTCGACGTCGGCCCCGACGGCGGCTCGGCGCAAGCCCTTGAGGACATCGCGGCCTTTCGCGCCATCCCGGGCATGACCGTCATCTCACCGGCCGATGCCGAAGAAATGCGTCAGGCCACGCGCGCCATCCTCGACTTCGACGGCCCAGTCTACATGCGCACGGGCCGCAGCGCCTCGCGCCCCCTCTTCGGCGCAGACCATCGTTTTGAGATCGGCAAAGGCCAAACCCTGCGCGACGGCAAGGACGTAACGCTCGTCGCCTGCGGTGTCGAAGTCGCGCGCGCCATCGACGCGGCAAGCCTGCTCGCGAGCCAAGGCATCTCGGCCCGCGTCATCAACATGCCCACGATCAAGCCGATCGACGCGCCCCTTCTCGAAAAGGCATCGCGCGAGACGGGCTGCATCGTCACCGCGGAAGATCACAACATGTTCGGCGGCCTCGGCGGCGCCGTCGCAGAATCGCTCGCCCAATCAACCCCCTGCCCGATCGAGTTCGTCGCCGTGCGCGATGTCTTCGGTCAATCGGGCGAGCCGGAAGAACTGGCGGAACACTATCATCTGACCCCGCCCTACATCGCCGAAGCGGCCCGGCGCGCCATCGCACGAAAGAAAGCACAGCGCTCATGAGCGCCCGCCCGCTAGAAGGACAAACAGCCTTCGTAACCGGCGGCAGCCGCGGTCTCGGCAAAGCCATCGTGCGCCGCCTCGCCGACGCCGGCGCACGCGTAGCCTTCACCTACCGCGCGCAAAAGGCAGAAGCGCTGGCGCTCGAAAGAGAATTCGAAGGCACCTGCGCCGTGCTTGAAATGGAAGTGAGCGATCGCAAAAGCGTCGAGAACGCCATGCTGCAGGCAACCGATCGCTTCGGCCCGTTCTCGATTCTCGTCAACAATGCGGGCATCAACAAGCCCACGGATTTCGATCAAGTCAGCGACGAAGACTGGGATCACATTCTGGG
>JAIOQG010000220.1 GCA_021413465.1 Alphaproteobacteria bacterium
GCGCTGAGTGCACACGCACGCGACGAACTGGGTATTTCCGAGATAACCACGGCGCGCCCGATCCGAGCGGCGCTGACCTCGGCCGCGACCTTCGCGCTCGGCGCCGCAATGCCGTTGGCGATGGTTGTGCTGATGCCGCAATCCGCGCTGGTGATAGGCGTATCGGTCGCCTCGCTGCTGTTTCTGGCCCTTCTCGGCGCGATCGGCGCCCAGGCGGGCGGCGCGAACATCATGAAAGCGACACTGCGCGTCACGTTCTGGGGCGCGTTCGCAATGGCCCTCACAGCCGGGATCGGCGCACTGTTCGGGACCGTCGTTGGATGACACCGGCCATCTTGCATGCCCGCACGGCTGCGACTGTGCGCGTATGCTTGATGCGCCGCGATAGCAGACACTTGTAAGGCTTCAACGGGGACGGACCGAAACTGAACACGGATGGCGCGTCGCACACGGCTTCGCTAGTATTTCACCGCAATGCCAAATCGCTCGATCCCCGCCGACCGTCTCAAAGACTTATTCAACGGCCAAACAGGGCTGACGGCGCCGGAGGTTGACGCGAGGCAGAGGCAATTCGGGCCAAACGACATCGTCGAGGCGCCGCCGAGCACATGGCTCGATCTCGTGCGCGATACGGTGCGCGATCCAATGATTTGGTTCCTGGGCGGTGTCAGCATCGTTTTCGCATTCCTCGGCGACTATACAGAGGCACTCATTCTCTCAGCCGCCCTCATCCCGCTCGTCGGAATGGATGCTTATCTTCACCAGCGCACCCGCGCTTCCACGCAAGGGCTAGCGAGCAAACTTGCCGCCGAGGCTCGAGTCTTGCGCGACGGCAGCGTTCTCACTATCCCGGCTCGCGGTCTGGTGCCCGGCGACCTTGTAACCGTTCATGCGGGAGAGCCGTTCCCTGCAGACGGGCTCATCGTTTCCGGGGAGGAACTGCAAGCGGAAGAATCCACTTTAACCGGAGAAGCCTATCCGTCGCGGAAACGGACGATCGCTCTCGCGTCAGGCACCACCCCCAATTCGCAGCCGGAGAACTGGGTCTTTGCGGGCACGCGGCTGCTTACGGGTGAAGCTTCGATACGCGTCGCCTACACAGGTGGTGAAACGCTGTATGGCGAGATTGTTCGTTCGGCCCTTTTAAGCAGCCACGCCCGCACCCCGCTTCAAAAGGCCGTCGGGCGGCTTGTGTGGGTGATGTTGGGTGGGGCGGCGATCGTTTGCGTTCTCCTCGCTGTCATCCGCTATGTGCAAGGTCATGGAATCGTCGATGCGCTGTTAAGCGCCGTTACGCTGGCGATAGCGGCGCTGCCGGAAGAATTTCCTGTTGTATTCACGTTCTTTCTCGGCGTCGGCGTCTATCGGTTGGCACAACGTCAAGCGCTCGTGCGCCGTGCTGTGGCTGTTGAAAACATCGGCAGGGTCACATGCATCTGTTCGGACAAGACCGGCACGTTAACCGAAGGAAAATTGAGACTGGCGCACACCGGCACCGCCGAGGGCGTTTCGCCTGAACGGCTGATCCAATCGGCAGCCCTCGCCGCCCGTTC
>JAIOQG010000221.1 GCA_021413465.1 Alphaproteobacteria bacterium
GCCGCTTCTTGGGCTTTCCAGGCGGCGATGCGGGCGGAGTCGATGCGGCTCATCTGACCAGCGCCGATACCGACGGTGGCGCCGTCCTTGGCGTAGACGATCGTGTTCGACTTCACGTGTTTTGCAATGCGGAAGGCGAAGAGGAGGTCTTTGATTTCGCGCTCGGTCGGTTTGCGCTTCGTCACCACGCGCAGTTCGTTTTCCGTGATGCGGCCGTTGTCGCGCGACTGCAGCAGGAAGCCGCCGGCGACGGTGCGCAGTGTGACGCCGGGCGTGGCCGCATCGGGGAGCCCGCCGGCGATGAGGAGGCGCAGGTTTTTCTTGGCACTGAGGATTTTGCGTGCATCGGCGTCGGCGTCGGGGGCGATGATCACTTCGGTGAAGATCTTTGCGAGCAGTTCGGCGGTCGCGCCATCGAGCGTGCGGTTGCAGGCGACAATTCCACCGAAAGCGCTGACCGGATCGCAGCGCAAGGCGAGGGCATAGGCCTCAGCCAACGATACCGCCGTGGCGACGCCGCAGGGGTTTGCGTGTTTAATGATCGCGATGGCGGCGCCGGCTTTGGGATCGAATTCGCCGACGAGTTCGTACGCCGCATCTGTATCGTTGATGTTGTTGTAGGAGAGTTCCTTGCCGCCAACCTGTTCGGCGGTGGCGACGCCGAAGCGATGCTCGCCGGTGACGTAGAACGCGGCCTGCTGATGTGGGTTTTCGCCGTAACGCAGGCTTTGCTTCAGCTTGCCGCCAATCGCGAAGCGGCGCGGGGGCGCTTGTTCTTCGGCTTTCTTGCCTTTTGATAATTCGCCTTCGAACCAATTTGCGATTGCCGCATCGTAAGCGGCGGTGCGCGCATAGGCCTTTGCCGCGAGCGTCTTCTTGGTGTCGAGCGACAAGGTGCCTTTGTTCGCTTGAAGTTCGGCCAAAATCGGGGCGTAGTCTTCGACGTCGACGATGACGGCGACATAGCCGTGGTTCTTGGACGCGGCGCGGATCATCGCGGGGCCGCCGATATCGATGTTTTCGATCGTCTCGTCGAAGGAGGCTTTGCGCGCGACGGTTTGTTCGAACGGATAGAGATTGCAGACCAGAATATCGATGCCTTCGATGCCGTGGTCCTTCATCGCTTTGATGTGGGACGGTTCGTCGCGCAGCGCGAGCAATCCGCCGTGGATGCGCGGGTGCAATGTTTTGATGCGGCCGTCCATCATTTCCGGAAAGCCGGTGACAGTGGCGACGTCGGTGACTTTCAAGCCCGCATCGGCGATGGCCTTCGACGTGCCGCCGGTCGAGATCAGATCGACGCCGAGTGCGGCCAATCCTTTCGCGAACTCGATAAGGCCGGATTTGTCGGAAACGGAAATGAGCGCCCGGCGGACCGGACGCGAGATGGCGGATGACATAGAACGGGGCGCCTTTTCACTGCGATTTCCGCGCGAGATAGCACGGCGCACCAAGGCTCACCAAGGGCCGGAATGTCTCAATGCACAGCGTGTTCCGGTTCGCGGCCGTTGGCGCGCTTGAGGGCCCACTTTACGGTTGTGGGCGTCGCACCCGAGAGGCCGGAAATCACCAATTGGTGCGATTTTCGAATGGCGTCGCCGGTGCCGAGATAGACACCGTCCGCGATGTCCAGAGGGGCATCGGCGCGAAAGCGCCACGTGGCGCCGCTGGGCAGAGTCAGCAGAGCGCCGGTGCCATCGGCGCTGCGCGCGACTTTGACCGAGGGGTGGAGATGGAAACGCACCGCGAAACGGCGCGACGGTGTTGCGGCGTCGCGGGGCACCAATCTGTCTTCGCCGCGGAAGTCGGCGCCGTCATGCGAAAGGAACAAACGCCGTTCATGAATGAGCCCGAACGATTTGGCGTAACCGTCGTGATTGTTGTCGAGCAGAATGCCGTCTTCGTTCTCGCTGCGCTTGGTTTCGACGCGCGTGGGGCCTTCGACCAAGCGCGCGCCCAACAGTCGCAAAGCCCAACGTCCGGCAACGATATGGGCTGATGAGGTGTCTGCGACGGCGACGGTCGAGTGTGCCGCGGTGGCGCGCATGGCCTGTTCCCACTCGACGCCTTTGAGCAGCGAGGCACCGCAATTGACGATGATGCGTTCTTCTTCAGCGCTCAATTCGAACGACAGGCAGCCGGCGTGGGCGCGCGAGGACACGGCGGCGGGGGCCGACAATCCGACGTCGGCAATGACGAGCGTGTTGCCGCACGCCAGGCGCTGATATCCGGAAGGTGCGGCATGCGATGCCATCTTCGTGCGGCCGCTGTCGTAGGACAGCAGGGTTTGCGCCCAGCCGTCGGCGCCTTCCGTGCCGCCGTTGAATAATGCGAGCCGCCCATCGCCGTGCAGCATGAGGCGGATCATCGGCATCATGCGGTCGAGTGCGCGGCGAATGGTGGCGGGGATGATCAAGTCCCGCTGCACCATCGCATCGACGAGCGACAGCAGATCGCTGGCGATGGCAAGGACGGTTTCGGGATTGCGCGAGACATGGCCACCGTCGGGCAGAATTTGCGTCGACAGTTCTTCGGCGAGCATGTGCAGGCCCTTGTTCATGCGCCATTCGCCGTCGGGAAGGCAAACGCCGGATTGCACGAGGCCGATTGCCGCCGTCATGCGCGGCAGACCCGGCGGGGCGGTGCGCGCGGTTTTCGACAGGTGACGCGCCTGGCGCGCCATCGACAACAGGACACGCGAACGGAACAGGACGTCGGAATTGGTGAGGATCAATCGTCCGAAGCTGGCCCAGGTGATCAAGCGGCGCGCCAGAACGTGGGGGCGCCAGGCGAGTTCCTGCCAGGTGCCGTAGCTGCGCACCCAATGGGCGATGAGCTGGCGAAGATGTTCCTGCACGGGTTCGGAGCCGCCGGCGTCGAAATGGCGGAGCCAGTGGAAGCTGTGCAGGCTTTCGAGCCAAAGTTCGCTTGGCGGATTGATGAAAAACGGCGAGCCGTCGCGGGCGCTTGCGTCGCCGCCGGGCAGGCGGAAACGGCCCATGAGCAACAGCTCGGCCTCAGCCAAGCTTTTGCGATAGTAGCAGCGGGGGTGAATGAGAACGCGGTCCGGCGCGGGGCCCGCCAACGAGCGCTGCCAAAACTTGGTGCGATAGAGTTGGTTCGCGAGCTTGCCTGCGATGGCCGTTCCGGCACCCGACATCAGATCGCGGGCGTGAAGACGCAAATCGAGCTTGAACGCGGGCTGAGTATTTTCAGCCGCGCCCGTTTTCGCTTCAGCCGCCGCGGAGCTGACGGAGATTGTCGCTGTAACGGGACGGTCCGCCGGTGAAGGCAGCCGTTCCGGCAACAAGGACGTCAGCACCTGCTTCGACAGCGATGGCAGCGGTTTGCCCATTTACACCTCCATCGACTTCCAACTCGATGGCTCGGCCCGATCGATCGATCATTGCACGCAGGTCCCGCATCTTCGCGCGCTGCGAATCGATAAAGCTTTGCCCGCCGAATCCCGGATTGACCGTCATCACGAGAATCAGATCGATATCGGCCAAGATAGGCTCGATCAGCGAGATCGGCGAACCCGGATTCAGGGATACACCCGCTTTTTTTCCAAGACTCTTAATGAGTTGCACGGTGCGGTGAATGTGGGGCCCCGCTTCGGGGTGTACGGTGATGATGTCGGCCCCGGCGTCGGCGAATTCCTTAATGAAGGGATCGACGGGCGAAATCATCAAATGCACGTCGAGCGGCAGCTTCGTGTGAGGCCGCAGCGCCTTCACCATTTGGGGGCCGATTGAAATGTTCGGCACGAAATGACCGTCCATCACGTCGACATGAATGTAGTCGGCGCCCGCTTCGGTCATGGCGCGCACTTCTTCGCCGAGCCTGGCAAAATCGGCAGCGAGAATGGAAGGCGCTAGTTTCGGTGGTTTTCTCATGCCCGTCGCTTTAGCGATTCACACAGATTCACGCAATCAACGTCAGCGGGCTCCTAGCGAGTTCTCCGCAAGCGGCACGCGTAGAAGCCGTCGAGGCCGCCGCGTTCCGGCCAATGGCTGGGTAAAGTGCGGAAGTCGCCCTTTGCGGTCACGAATATCGCTTCGCCATCGACATCGGCCGGCGTTACGGGCACGCGTTCGAAATTGCTGTGGATGGCGAGGAAATCGCCGATGACGTCTTCGCCTTCTTCGCGCGCCAGCGAGCACACGCAATAGACAAGCGTGCCGCCGGGCTTGAGCATGTCGGAGGCCGATTTGAGAAGGCGCGCCTGCAGGTCGGCCTGGGCCAGGACATCGGAGACGCCTTTGCGCCACAAGACATCGGGGTGGCGGCGCACCGTGCCCGTGGCCGTGCAGGGTGCGTCGAGCAGGAGCGCATCGGCGAGCGTTTTGGGACGCCATTCGAGTGCGTCTGCGACCTCGATCTCGGCTTGCAGGTTCAGCCGCGCGAGGTTGGCCATGACGCGCTTCATGCGATCGAAGCCGAGGTCGACCGCGGTGACTTTGGCGCCCAAATTCGCCAGTTGCGCCGTCTTGCCGCCGGGCGCCGCACACAGGTCGATGACGGTTTTGCCCTTTACCTGACCGAGCAAGCGAACAGGAATGGAGGCGGCGGCGTCCTGCACCCACCATGCGCCTTCGGCATAGCCGGGCAAATCTTCGATGCGTCCGCCCGGCAAGCGACGCAGGGTGCCGGTGGGCAGAATTGTTGCTTCAAGCTTTGGCGCCCAGGCCGCGGGGTCGGACTTGACGGTGATGTCGAGCGGCGGTTCGCTGGCATGGGCTTTGGCGATGCCGCGTGCCGCATCTTCGCCAAACGCACGGGTCCACGCTTCCCACGCCCAGACCGGCGTGTTGGCGCGTTCGGCGTCGATGGTTTCGAGCGTCGCCTTGCCTTCGGCCGCGATGCGCCGCGACACGGCGTTGATCAGGCCTTTGAAGTGCCGGGCGCGGGTGTCGTGATCGGCAAGTTCAACCGCCGAACTGACGGCGGCGTGGGGGGCTACTTCCAAGAACAAAAGCTCTGCCGTTGCGAGGCGCAAGATCATTTCGGCGGGGCCGGCGCGCGCCGGCAAAGGTTCGCGTAGGAAGTGGGAAATGACCTCGTCGATCTGGCCCAACCGGCGTAACGCCGTCATGACGATGGCGCGCGCGAACGCCAAGTCACGCGCGGCCAATTTCGATTTGGAAAGATTCGATTCCAACGCGTCGTATAGGGGGCGGCCGGTTGTGAAGACCGCTTGCAGCGTTGCCAAAGCTGCGCTGCGTGCAGCGAGGCCTTGGGTATCGGCGGCTGGCTTCGGGCGGCGGATCAACCCCAGGGTCCGCGGCGCGGCGGTTCTTGCGCGGCCCCATCCATGCCGGCAGCCATGGCTTGCAAGCGCGCAACGCGTGTTTCGGTCGACGGGTGGGTCGAAAACAGACTGTCCATGCCCTGTCCGGCGAGCGGGTTGATGATGAACATATGCGCCGTGGCGGGGTTGCGTTCGGCGTCGGCGTTCACGACACGACCTGCGGAGCTTTGAATGCGTTCGAGAGCGGAAGCGAGCCACAGGGGCTGGCCCGCGATTTCGGCGCCGACGCGATCGGCTTCGTATTCGCGGGCGCGGCTGATCGCCATTTGCACCAGGCCGGCAGCGATGGGTGCCAGAAACACGAGGGCCAGTGTGCCGATCAGTCCCAAGGGGTTGTTGCGGTTATCGCTGGAGCTGCCAAACAGCAGCCCGAAATTCGCGAGCATGGAAATGGCGCCTGCGATCGTGGCCGTCACCGTCATGGTCAGCGTGTCGCGGTTTTTGATATGGGCCAATTCGTGGGCCAAAACGCCGGCCAATTCTTCATTGGAGAGACGTTGACGCAAGCCCGTCGTCACCGCGACCGCACCGTGCTGGGGATCGCGTCCCGTGGCAAAGGCGTTGGGTTGAGCATTTTCGATTATGTAGACTTTCGGCATTGGGATGCGCGCGCGACGCGCCAGTTCCGACACCAAGCCGAACAATTCAGGATCCTGACGTTCGCCGATTTCCTGCGCGCCGTACATGCGCAAGACCATCTTGTCGGAGTTCCAATAGGCAAAAGCGTTCATCGCCACCGCCACAACGAAGGCGATCAACATTCCGGTCACGCCGCCGAGCATGCCGCCGATGACGACGAACAGCGCCGTGAGCGCGGAGAGCAGAATGGCGGTTTTCGTCCAATTCATGAGGCGGGGGGCCCGAGCTGCGTTGCCGGGCC
>JAIOQG010000222.1 GCA_021413465.1 Alphaproteobacteria bacterium
GCCGTCGATGCGCAGTTCCGATCCCGGCACCAACAAAGCGGCGACGAGCGGAAATGCGGCCGACGACGGATCTGCGGGCACGCGCACGGTTGCCGCTTTCAGTTCGGGTTGGCCGACGACCGTTATGGCGGTTAGGCCGTGATCGGCGGCTTCGCGCCGGACGATCGCGCCAAAGTGGGTCAACATGCGTTCGGTGTGGTCGCGGGTCGCTTCGGTTTCGAGCACGGTCGTGTGGCCGGGTGCGTTGAGGCCGGCCAGAAGCACCGCCGACTTTACCTGCGCCGAGGCCACGGGCAGCTTGTAAGTGACCGGAACCGCGTCGCGCGCCCCCGTGAGCGTGATCGGCAGACGGCCGCCTTCGCGCGAGACGGCTTCGGCGCCGAAAAGCGCCAAGGGGTCGAGAACGCGACGCATCGGCCTGCGGCAGAGTGAGGCATCGCCGGTGAATGTCGCGGTGATCGGCGTGGTTGCGACCGCGCCCATCATCAGGCGCACGCCGGTGCCGGAATTGCCGTGATCGAGCACTTGCGCCGGTTCGGCAAAGCCGCCAACGCCGAAGCCGTGGACGTGCCATATTCCGTTCGCGTCCCGGATCACGTCTGCGCCCAGCAGCCGCAGTACCGCGCCGGTATTCAACACATCTTCGCCTTCGAGCAGGCCTTCGATGGTGGTTTCGCCTACCGCCAGCGCGCCCAAGATCAGGGCGCGGTGCGAGATCGATTTGTCGCCCGGCACGCGAATGCGGCCCTTGAGCGGGCCGGAGCTGCGGGCGGTCAGCGGCGCTTGTGGGGCTTGAACTGTCAACGTGAAGCCTTGTATGGCGATGGGATTGCAGGTGTTTGCGCTGCAACTTCTCTTTGACAGGCAGCCCGCTTCGTGGCAATGGGACGCCCCTTAATTTCCCCCTCAAACGTCCAGGATAAAACCCGGTGGCAGCTCCGGATTTAGGTACCAAGCGCATATGCCCGAGTTGTGCGGCAAAGTTTTACGATTTGACCAAGCGTCCGATCGTGTGCCCGAAATGCGCGTTCAGTTTCGCTCCTGAATCGCTTGTGAAGATGCGCCGGCCGCGTGCGGGCAGTGCGGCTTCGCGCGAGGATCGCGAGGAGAGCATCGTCAAGGCGGCAACGAAAGTCGACGAAGGCGACGACGACGAGGCCGAAAAGCCCGAGAGCGAAGACGAGGAAGAGGCCGCCGAGGAAGAAATCAAGGAAGTGGCCCTCGACGACGAAACCGTCGCCGACCCCGATCTTGTGACCGATGAAGACGGCGACGAAAAAGAAGACAAGCCGGAGGTCGTCGGCGACGAGGTCGATCTCGAAGAGATCGAAGCGGAGGATGACGACGACGAAGAGGACGACGATACGCTGATCGAGAGCGTCGACGAAGACGAAGGCGTCGCCGACATCATCGACAAGGACGATCTCGACAAAGAATGACGATAAGCGTTGCTTGTCGTCATCGTATTGCACAGGTATAGCATCCGGCGCGCCGCCACCCATGCGGCGCGTTTCATGGTTCGGGGCCATAGCTCAGTTGGGAGAGCGCTTGAATGGCATTCAAGAGGTCGGCGGTTCGATTCCGCCTGGCTCCACCAGCCTTCGCT
>JAIOQG010000223.1 GCA_021413465.1 Alphaproteobacteria bacterium
GGGGCGGCTTGGGCCGGAGGCCATCCACCGATTATAATGAACAATGTTGCCGCCAACGCGGCGAAAGGTAACGACCACAGCTTATTGCGCATACTTAATCTAGCCTTCTGAACATCCCAAACTTGGAGCCAATGGGCAACCGTTTCAACGCAAAACTTCGTGCGTTGTCAGGGCGGTGCAAGTGCGCGCCGCCGTCTAGCATTCTAACGCAGTATCGAGATACTGCGATGCGGAACAGATCGTTGCCAAGACCCAATGGATTGGCCCAGCCAATGTGGTAGACTATTTTCCCATGGCGACCGCGACAAATCACCGACCCTTCCCTTTCTTGACTGCGACAGCCGAGACATTCACTTTTTTCGGCGCAAACATTGGTACGTTTGCATCTGTGGCGTGGGCGTGGATTCTTATCAGTTGCGTGACGCTGATTGCATGGATGTACACATTGATTTGGCTAATTCGCTCAGATCAGAACGTGGCCTCCATTGTGTCCGCATGGTCGCCGCGCTCTCAGGAATTTTTGCTCGCACTCCCGCCACTCCTTGTCGAGTTATTTGGCTTAGCCGTCATTGCGGTGAATTGGCACCGCTTCTTCATTTTGAATGAACGTCCCCGGAGGCTGGCTCCCTTTCATCCCAATCAAGTGGCTCTGTACGTTGGGCGAACGATGCTCTTGTTTGGCACCATCATGATACTGGGCCTATTGTTCGCATTTGTGATGATGGGCGTTGTGGCTGCGCTTCAACTTCCTCCATCCCTTGCGATGGCGGCCGCACTGGTTCCACTTGCGATCATGCTTTTCGGTTTCGTTTTCATGTTGCGCGCCAGCTTGGCCATGCCGGCTGCGGCGATCGGTGACAGAAAGTGGACGCTTGAACGTTCATGGCACGAGACGAGCGGAAACGGCTTAAGGTTGTTCGCCGGAATGTTCATCGTCGTGTTGCCGTTTTACATTGGAAACACTGCGATTGCGCTATCGATCACAAATGTCGGCGGGCTCGATAATCCACCGATGTTCATGTTGACAAGTTTGGTGTCTAACACGTTTGCCGCTATCGGCGCTGCGGTCGCGGCAGGCTATTATTCACGCGCTTTCGTGTTCTTCTCAGCTTATGAGTCGAAGGATCGCTATCCGGCTTTGGAGTTCGCCTAGCCTCACATCGTCCAGGCGCCGCCGGCGTTCGTGCGGTAGCCGAGCGCTTTGTAGGCGGCGTCGACCAGCGCCTGGCCGCGGTCGTTTAGCAGCAGGCCTAGGCCCATTTGGTTCATCGTGTAGCCGAAACCCATTTTGCATTCGGGGTCGGCGAAGCCGATCGAGCCGCCGGCGCCGACGTGACCGAAGGCGGCCTCAGTCAGGAGGCAGCTGGCGCTGTCGGCGGGCGGGAGCGCGCGGTTGTCCATCGTCTTCATGTAGCCCAAAGCAAAGCGCGACGGGATCATCAGCGTACCGTCTTCATGGGTCGCCATGGCGACGCGGCTCATGCGGGTGATGGCGTCCTTGCCGATCAGGCGCTTGCCGTCGAGCGTGCCTTCGTTGACCAGCGGCGCGTAGAGACCGGCTAGACCGCGCGCATTCGTGATGCCGTTGGCGGCGCCGATTTCGGCGGCATGGCCTTCGCGCGAATTCGGATTGAAGGCGGACAGATCGCGCAGGAACAGGTGCGAGGCCGACGACATATCCGTCATCGCCTTTTGGATGAAGCGCGATTGCATCATCTCCACCGTCGGCGTCGCTTGGATCATCGGTGCGACGCGGTGTTCCTGTTCTTCGGGGAGGCCGATCCAGAAATCGAGTGACAAAGGCTTTGCGATTTCGTCGGCGAAGAATTTTCCCATGCGCTTTTTCGCGGCGCGATGGACGACTTCACCGACCGTCCAAGACATCGTGACGCCGTGATAGCCGTTGCGCGTGCCGGGCGGCCAGAACGGCGCCTCTTTCGCCACGAGATCGACCATGTAGTCCCAGTCGTACATGCCGCCGGGTTTCAGCACCGGCCTGATGTGCGGCACGCCGACCGAGTGGTCGAGCATCATGGAAACAATGGCCGCCTCTTTGCCGTTCTGGGCGAATTCGGGCCAGTATTTCGCGACCGGTGCATCGAGGTCGAGTTGGCCGCGATCGGCGAGAATGTGGGCACACAGCGCCATGCCGCCCTTGGTCGACGAGAAGACGATCGAGATCGTGTCCTTCGTCCATGGGTCGCCCGCGGGCGCTTTGCGACCGCCCCAGAGATCGACGACGGGCTTGCCTTCGATGTTGATGGCGCAGCTGGCGCCGACTTCGCCGCGCGCTTCGAAGTTGGTGACGAAGGCATCGACCACGGCCGAAAATTTCGGGTCGCAAGCGCCTTCGACCGTGCCGGCTTTCGTCGTGAGCGAGATTTTTTGCATGGCCGTCGTCCCTGTGGTGCGTTCCCCAAACGTTAGTCCAGGGGTGAGGGAGCGTCCAAACAAAAAGGGCGACCATCGCGGCCGCCCTTGGAAATGCGATATTCGAAATCCTTACGCGTTGGCTTCTTCGCCCGTGACTTGGACCGGACCGGAGTCTTTGCCCTTCGCTGAGATGTCGCGGTCGACGAATTCGATCACGGCCATCGGCGCGTTGTCGCCGAAGCGGAAGCCCGCTTTCAGAACGCGGGTGTAACCGCCCTTGCGCGTCGCGTAGCGGGTGGCCAACGTGTCGAAGAGTTTCGCCACGACGACGGTGTCGTTTCGCAAGTGGGCCAAGGCCTGGCGGCGGGCGTGGAGGTTCGCCTTGCCGCGCTTGCCGAGCGTCACCAGTTTCTCGACGATGGGGCGAAGTTCTTTCGCCTTGGGCAACGTCGTCGTGATCTGTTCGTGCTTGATCAGCGCCGACGCCATGTTGACCCACAACGCCTTGCGGTGGCTCGCGGTGCGATTGAGTTTGCGGCCTGAATTACCGTGGCGCATTTGTCTAGTCCTCTATTCTTTTGCCTGGGAGCGCGGGCATCTTGCCCGCTCTTCCCACATGTCAAACGCTTGAGAAGAGCGGGCGGGACGCCCGCGCTCCCTGACTAATATTGATCTTCGAACTTGCGTGCCAGGTCTTCGATGTTTTCGGGCGGCCAACCGGGCACTTCCATGCCGAGGTGGAGACCCATCGAGGCCAACACTTCTTTGATTTCATTCAGCGACTTGCGGCCGAAGTTCGGCGTGCGCAGCATTTCGGCTTCGGTCTTTTGAATGAGATCGCCGATGTAGACGATGTTGTCGTTCTTCAAGCAGTTCGCCGAGCGCACCGAAAGTTCGAGTTCGTCGACTTTCTTGAGAAGCGCGGGGTTGAACGGCAGATCGGTCTTTTGCTCTTCGGTCTTTTTCTCGCGCGGCTCTTCGAAGTTGATGAAGATCGAGAGTTGATCCTGAAGGATGCGCGCCGCGTAGGCGACGGCATTTTCCGGCGACAGTGCGCCGTTGGTTTCGAGCGTCATGGTCAGCTTGTCGTAGTCCAAGATCTGACCTTCGCGCGTGTTCTCGACGCGATAGGACACTTTTCTGACCGGCGAAAACAGCGAGTCGACCGGGATGAGGCCGATCGGCGCGTCGTCGGGACGGTTGCGTTCGGCGGCGACGTAGCCCTTGCCCGAGTTGATCGTAAATTCGATGCGCACGCGAGCGCCGTGATCGAGGTTACAGATCACGAGATCCGGGTTCAGAATTTCGACGTCGGCGACACTGGTGATCTGGCTGGCACGGACTTCGCCCGGACCTTCGGCCTTGAGCACCAAGCGCTTCGGGCCGTCGCTGTGCAGGCGAAGGGCCAACTGTTTGATGTTCAGGACGACGTCGGTGACGTCTTCGCGCACGCCGGGAATCGATGAAAATTCGTGCAAGACGCCGTCGATCTGAATCGATGTTACGGCCGCCCCTTGCAGCGACGACAAAAGCACGCGGCGCAGCGCGTTGCCCAGCGTCAAACCAAAGCCGCGTTCCTGCGGTTCGGCTATGACGACGGCGTGCGTGCGCGGAGTGTTGCCGGGTTCAACCTGCAACTTCAGCGGCTTGATCAATTCCTGCCAAATCTTCTCAATCACGGTCATGTCCTTCGGCGAATGCAAACGAGGGGGTGCAAGCTCCGTCATACGCGGCGACGCTTTGGCGGGCGACAACCGTTGTGCGGAATCGGCGTCACGTCGCGGATGGTGAGGATCGTGAAGCCCGCGGCCTGAAGCGCGCGCAACGCGCTTTCGCGACCCGAGCCCGGACCTGCGACTTCGACTTCGAGCGTGCGCACACCGTGCTCCATCGCTTTCTTGCCGGCGTCTTCGGCTGCGACTTGGGCGGCGTAGGGCGTCGACTTGCGCGAACCCTTGAAACCCATCGTGCCCGACGACGACCAGGCAACCGTGTTGCCTTGCGCGTCGGTGATCGTGATCATCGTGTTGTTGAACGTCGCGTTCACGTGGGCGACGCCCGACGTGATGTTCTTGCGCTCTTTCTTGCGCACGCGCGCTTTCTTTTCCGTCACCATTTCTCAAATCTTTCCGTTGGCAGCGCGTGGGCGCCGCAATCTGAATTCGTTAGCCCTTCGTGGCGATCTTCTTACCGGCGATCGCTTTGGCAGGACCTTTGCGCGTGCGCGCGTTCGTGTGCGTACGCTGGCCGCGGACCGGCAACCCTTTGCGGTGACGCAGACCGCGATAGCAGCCCAAGTCCATCAAACGCTTGATGTTCATCGCCACTTCACGGCGCAAATCGCCTTCGACGACGAAGTCGCGGTCGATGATCTCGCGGATCTGAATGACCTCGGCTTCGGAAAGCTGGTTCACGCGCCGGTTTTCCTTGATGCCGATCTTCTGACAGATCTCAACCGCGTTGACCGGGCCGATGCCGTGGATGTAGCGCAGCGCAATGTGCACGCGCTTGTTGGTTGGGATGTTCACACCTGCGATGCGGGCCACGTATGCTCTCCTAACAAAGATCTCAATTCACATGCTCGAATGACGTAACGCGCCACACTCCGGTTGCCCCGGAGGCAGCGTCCGCGCCCGACTAATACAGAAGGCGGCGGAGTATAGGTACTTTTCTCACCCGGTCAACCATTTGGAAAGCCATGATTTCCGGGGTTTTACACCGGCAATAACGGCGTCGATCTGGGCTGTCACTTCGTCCATGGGTTTCATGCCATCGACTCGCTTGATTTTTCCTTGCCGCTCGTAGTGCGGCAAAATGGGCGCCGTTTCGGCTTTGTACACGGCCAGGCGCTTTTTGAAGGTTTCCGGATCGTCGTCCGCGCGCACCGGCTCGCCCTTGGCGCGCGTTTCGGCGGCGCGGTTTTCAACCCGCTTGATGAGCGTCGCTTCGTCGACCGCCATCACAATCACAACGTCCACCGCCAGCGACTTTCCGGCCAACATGGTGTCGAGTGCCACGGCCTGGTTGACGGTGCGCGGGAAGCCGTCGAGCACGAAGCCCGACGCGCAATCCTTGGCGGTGATGCGCTCGGCAATAATGCCCACCACGATCTCGTCGGGAACGAGGTGACCCGCCTCAACCAGCGCTTTGGCTTTCTTTCCGGTCTCGGTTCCCGCGGCAATGGCGGCGCGCAACATGTCGCCCGTCGAGAGATGGGCAACGCCATGCTTCTCGTGAATGCGTTTGGCTTGCGTGCCCTTGCCTGCGGCCGGCGGTCCGAAAAGAACAATAATCATTGACCGCGCGGACTCTTGAAGCGGGACTTCTTGATCAGGCCCTCATATTGGTGCGCCAGAAGATGGCTATGAATTTGCGCCACGGTGTCCATCGTGACCGAGACGATGATCAGGAACGACGTGCCGCCGAGCTGAAGCAAATTGCCGCCGTATTGCGCCAGGATGAACTCCGGCACGAGACAGACCAACACCAAATAGGCGGCGCCGATGACCGTCAGTCGCGTCAAGACGTAGTCGATGTATTCGGCCGTCTTCTTGCCGGGACGAATGCCCGGGATGAAGCCGCCATATTTTTTTAGGTTATCTGCGGTTTCGACGGGATTGAAGACGATCGCTGTGTAGAAGAACGCGAAGAAGACAATGCCAATCCCGTACAGCAGCATGTAGAGCGGCTGGCCGTGGCTGAGCAGACGCACACTGTCGGTCAGCCACTCAGGCGAATTGGCGGCGTTGAACTGCGCCGCAGTCAACGGCAGCACGAGCAAGGACGAGGCGAAAATCGGCGGGATGACGCCCGAGGTGTTGAGCTTCAGCGGCAGATGCGAACTTTCGCCGCCGAACATGCGATTGCCGACTTGCCGCTTTGGATAGGACACCAAAAGCCGTCGTTGTGCGCGTTCGACGAACACGATCACCAAAATGACCCCGACCACCAGCACGTAAAGCCCGATCGCCGAGAACCAGGAGATTGCGCCGGTCGATGCCATTTGCAGCGTGCCGGTAAAGCCTTGAAGCAAGTTGGCGACGATGCCCGCAAAAATGATCAACGATACGCCATTGCCGATGCCGCGCGAGGTGATCTGCTCGCCGAGCCACATCAGGAACATCACGCCGCCGGTGAGGGTTGCGACGGTCGTGATTTGGAAGGCGATGCCGGGATTGAGGATCAGGCCGGTCTGAGATTCCAGACCGCGCGCAATGGCATAGGATTGAACGATCGCAAGACCAACGGTTAAATAGCGCGTGTACTGATTGATGACTTTGCGGCCGCTCTCACCCTCTTTCTTTAGGGCTTCGAGTTTGGGACTGACCGTCGCCATGACCTGCATGATGATCGAGGCGGAAATGTAGGGCATGACGTTCAAGGCGAAAATCGCCATGCGTTCCACCGCGCCGCCCGACAGCAAGTTGAACATGCCGAGGAGGCCACGCGTCTGCTGCTCCATCAAGCGGGCAAGCTGATCGGGGTCGATGCCCGGGATCGGAATGAAGGTTCCGAGGCGGAAGATGATGAGCGCGCCGAGCGTAAACCAAATGCGCCGCTGGAGTTCCTCGGCCTTGGCGAAGGCCGACCAGTTGACGTTGGATGCAAGTTGTTCGGCGGCTGACGCCATAACCGTTACTCCTCGAGTACGGGTGTTTCCCCGCTATTGGCGATCAGCCGCGGGGGGACCCCGGTCTCACGCCTTTCTTTTTGCCTGCGCCGCCGCGTTGCGTTCGTCGCGCTTCTTGCCCGAGTCGACGCGCCGTTGCGCACGCTTACCTGGAGCGCGATCCTTGCGCGTGACGTGCTTGGCTTTGACGCCGACGACTTTCACGCTGCCGCCCAGCTTTTTCACGGCTTCGATTGCCGCGCCCGAGGCGTGAGCCACTTCGAGGTTTAGTTGGGTCTTCAAGGTGCCTTTGCCAAGAAGGCGGACGCCATCGGGCGAGCGATGGACGATGCCCTGTGTCGCCAAAGATGCGGCGGTGACCGTCGAACCGGCGGCAATCTTGCCGTTTTCGACGGCGTGCTGCAGCTGGCCCAGGTTCACGATGGCAAATTTACGGGCGAAAATGTTGTTAAAACCGCGCTTCGGGACGCGCATGTGCAACGGCATCTGGCCGCCTTCGAAGCCGAACATGCCGTGGTGGCCGGTGCGCGCCTTCTGACCTTTAACGCCTCGGCCTGCGGTTTTGCCTTTGCCCGAACCGGTGCCGCGGCCGATGCGCTTGAAGCGCTTGTGGGCGCCTTCGTTGTCGCGGATTTCGTTGAGTTTCATGAGCTTCAGCCTGCCTTCTTCGCGTGCGGTGCCGCGTCAACCACGCGCACCATATGCCGCACCTTGCAAATCATGCCCCACACGGCATCCGTGTTTTCGAGCGTTTTGCGGCGGCGCAATTTATCCAAGCCCAGGCCGATCAGCGTTTGGCGCTGAACCTCGGCACGGCGTGCGGGACTGGCGATCTGCTCGACCGTCAGCGTTTTCGTCTTCGGACGTCCTTCGAACGTACGCATCGTCATATTCGTTACTCCGGCGCGATCTCAGCGGTTGAACGGCGTGCCGAAAGGATGTCGGCGACGGCTTTGCCGCGCTTGTTGGCAATCATTTTCGGACTGTATTCGGCCTTCAACGCGTCGAAGGTGGCGCGAACCATATTGTAGGGGTTCGAGGTTCCCACCGACTTCGCGACGACGTCATGCACGCCGAGTGCATCGAACACCGCGCGCAGAGGGCCGCCGGCAATGATGCCCGTTCCAGCCGGCGCCGGACGCAACACCACCCTGCCCGCGCCGTGATGGCCGGTAACGTCGTGATGCAACGTTCTGCCTTCGCGCAACGGCACGCGAATGAGCTGCTTCTTGGCTGCTTCGGTCGCCTTGCGGATGGCTTCAGGCACTTCGCGCGCTTTGCCGTGACCGAAGCCGACGCGACCCTTCTGATCGCCGACGACGACGAGGGCCGCAAAGCCGAAGCGCTTACCGCCCTTGACGACTTTCGCGACGCGATTGATGTGCACGAGCTTGTCGATGAGCTCGCCGCGTTCTTCGCGGCCGCCTTGGCGGTCACCGCGATCACGCCGTTCGCCACCGCGTCCGCGACGTTGTTCTCTTTCTTCCGCGACCATCGCTGCCATGTCCCTTTAATTAAAAATTCAGACCGCTCTCGCGAGCGGCGTCGCCGAGGGCCTTTACCCGGCCGTGATAGATGTAACCGCCGCGATCGAAGACGACATCCTTGATTCCGACTTTCTTAGCGCGCTCGGCAACGAGTTTGCCGACCACGGCGGCTGCCGCGGTATCGGCGCCATTGCCCTTTGCGAGCGATTTCTTGGCCTCTTCGTCCAGCGTCGAGGCGCAAGCGACGGTGACGCCGTTCGAATCGTCGATGACTTGCGCATAGATGTGCTTCGACGAGCGGAACACCGACAGCCGGGGGCGAAGGCCCGAGACCTTGCGCAACTTGAATCGCGCGCGGCGCTGGCGCCGTGCGAAAAGATCTTGCCGTGATAATGCCATGACTTCAGTCCCTTACTTCTTCTTGCCTTCTTTACGGCGAATCTTCTCTTCGGCGTACTTTATGCCCTTGCCCTTATAGGGCTCGGGCTTGCGGAAGCCGCGAATTTCGGCGGCGACTTGGCCGACCTTCTGCTTGTCGAAACCCGACACCAAAATCAGCGTCGGCTTATCGCACTTGATGTCGATGCCGGCGGGGATCGGATAGACGACGTCATGGCTGTAGCCGAGTTGCAGCTGCAGGTTCTTGCCCTGCACTGCCGCTCTGTAGCCGACGCCGGCGATTTCGAGCTGCTGCGAGAAGCCCTTCGACACGCCCTGAACGAGATTGTTCACGAGCGTGCGTTGCAGGCCCCACATGGCGCGCGATTTGTCGGTCAGGTCGCGCGGCTTAACCGTCACGCCATCCTTGCCGACGGTCGCTTCGACGCCATCGACGAGGCGCAGCGAGAGCTCACCCTTGGGTCCCTTGACCTTTACTTCACCGTCCTTGACCTGGGCCGTAACACCCTGGGGCAAAGGCACCGACTTCTTACCAATTCGCGACATCGTTTTTTTCCTTAGCGGCTTGTGCTCGATCGTCCGTTAGAACACCTGGCACAAAACTTCACCGCCCACGTTTTGCTCGCGAGCGATCGCATCCGACATGACGCCCTTCGGCGTCGAAATGATCGATATTCCCAAACCGTTGCGGACCGGCTTGAGGTCCTTGATCGAGGAATAGACGCGCCGGCCCGGCGTGGAGACGCGAGAGATCTCCTTGATGACAGGCTTGCCGTCGAAATATTTGAGTTCGATTTCGAACTCGGGCTTGAATTCGGCATGGGTCACTTCCGCGTAGCCGCGGATGTAGCCTTCGCCGACCAGCACATCGAGAACACGCTTGCGCATGTTCGAGGCCGGGGTCACGACTTTCGCTTGACCACGCATCTGCGCATTGCGGATGCGCGTCAGCATGTCACCTAAGGGATCGTTGATCGACATTTGTTCTGTTCCCTTACCAGCTCGACTTGACCATGCCGGGGACAAACCCGAGGTTCGCAAGTTCGCGCAGCTTGATGCGGCACATTTTCAATTTCCGATAATTGCCGCGTGAGCGGCCGGTCAGCTCGCAGCGGTTACGGATACGCGAGGGCGCGGAATTGCGCGGCAACTCGGCAAGCTTCAAGCGCGCGGCAAAACGTTCTTCGGGCGGCAGCGCCATATTGTTCGCCGTTCCCTTGAGTTTCACGCGTTTGGCCGCAAAGCGCTTAACCAGCGCCGTACGACGCTTGTTCTTTTCGACCGAGCTTTTCTTCGCCATTTCGTCAAATTCCTACGCTTGATTTCGTCACTTCGTGAACGGCATTTGAAAGGCAGACAACAATTCCTGCGCTTCCTCGTCCGTGCGGGCGGTGGTGCAGATCGTGATGTCCATGCCCCAAACCGTCTCGATCTTGTCGTAGTCGATTTCGGGGAACACGATGTGCTCTTTCAGGCCCATCGAATAATTGCCGCGGCCGTCGAAGCTCTTGGGCGACACGCCGCGGAAGTCGCGAACGCGCGGCAGAGCAATCGTCACCAAACGGTCGATGAAGTCGTACATGCGGTCCTTGCGCAGCGTGACTTTGCAACCCAACGGCATGTTCTCGCGCACTTTGAAGTTCGAGATCGCGGTGCGGGCTTTCGTGATGATCGGCTTTTGACCGGCAATCAAGGTGAGGTCGCGGACGGCCGACTGAATTTTCTTCGTGTCGGCCGTGGTTTCGCCAACGCCCATGTTGATGACGATCTTGTCAAGCTTGGGCACCTGCATCGGGTTCTTGTAGGCGAACTTGTCGATCAGCTGCTTGCGCACGACGTCGTGGTAGCGCTTTTTGGCGCGCGGCACGTATTTCTCGCCGGCGGGAAGCGTCAGCGCTTTCGCGCGCGTCGATTCGCTTTGCGTCGACTTGGTGGGACCGGTCGAGGCGTCCGCGCCTTTACCGCCCTTCGCCTTTTTCTCGGCGCGCTTTTCCTCGGTCTTCGACGGCGGCGGACCCTTGGGGCCCGTCGACGCGGCAGAGGCGCCGGCTTTCGCCTTCTTTGGCTTGGAGTCTTTTTTGTCGTCAGACATCGATCACTTCCCCGGACTTTTTCGCAAAGCGCACTTTACGACCGTCCTGCAACGTCTTGAATCCGATGCGCGTCGCACCGCCCGACTTGGGATCGATGTGCGCGATATTCGAAATTTGAATCGGCGCTTCCTTGTTGATGATGCCGCCCTGGCTGCGCGCCGATTGTTTCGTGTGGCGCTTGACCATGTTCACGCCCGAAATCAGGACGCGGCTTTCGTCGGGAAACACCTTCAGAATTTCGCCAATGACGGGCTTTTTCTTTCCGTCTTGACCCTTCCGCGGTCTTTGCTCTCCGGCGATCACCATAACGCGGTCGCCTTTCTTGAATTTCGCAGCCATTACAGAACCTCCGGCGCCAAGGAGACGATCTTCATGTGGTTCTTCGCGCGGAGTTCGCGGGTCACCGGTCCGAAGATGCGCGTGCCGATCGGCTCGCCTTGGGCATTAATAAGAACCGCCGCATTGCGGTCGAAGCGGATGCAGCTGCCATCGGCGCGACGAACTTCTTTCGCCGTGCGGACAACGACGGCTTTCATCACGTCGCCCTTTTTCACTTTGCCGCGCGGAATCGCTTCCTTGATCGACACGACGATGATGTCGCCGACCGAGGCATAGCGGCGCTGTGCGCCGCCGAGGACTTTGATGCACATGACGCGCCGCGCACCGGAATTGTCGGCGACGTCCAAGTTTGTTGTGCTTTGTATCATGGGCGTGGCGCCTTCGTTTCTCTCAAATCTCTTCTCGTGTTCTTCAAGCCTTCGACGCGACCGCGTCGTAGACCACTTCCCAACGTTTCAACTTCGACATCGGACGGCATTCCTGAATGCGGACCATGTCTCCCGACTTGTACTGACCCTGCTCGTCGTGCGCGTGGTAGCGCTTGGAGCGGCGCACCGTCTTGCCCAAAAGCGGATGGGCAAAGCGGCGCTCAACCTCGACGACGACCGTCTTCTTGTTTTTGTCGCTTACGACGACGCCCTGCAAAATTCTCTTCGGCATTGTTGTTCTCTCTAAAGCCTTCAGGCTTTCGTCGTCGCCCGGGACTTTTCGCCCAGAACCGTGTTGATTTTCGCAATCGTGCGGCGGACCACGCGCACGCGAGCGGTTTTCTCAAGCTGTCCCGTCGCCTTTTGGAAGCGCAGGTTGAATTGTTCTTTCTTCAACTTGACCAATTCGTCGGTCAGCTGATCGGGCGACATGGCCCTGAAATTTGAAGCGGCTGCGGTCTTCATCGTTCCCAAGTCCTATTCCGTATGACCCAAGCGGGTGACGAATTTCGTGCGGATCGGCAGCTTCGCCGCTGCCAGCCCGAGCGCTTCTTTGGCCGTCGCCGAGTTGACGCCGTCGACTTCGAACATCACGCGGCCCGGCTTTACGCGGCAGGCCCAGAACTCCACGCCGCCCTTACCGGCGCCCATGCGGACTTCGGCCGGCTTCTTCGAGACGGGAATATCCGGGAACAAGCGGATCCAGACACGGCCCTGACGCTTCATGGCGCGGGTGATGGCGCGACGTGCCGCTTCGATTTGGCGCGCGGTGATGCGTTCCGGCTCGAGAGCCTTCAAACCGTACTCGCCGTAATCGAGCGTCGTGGCAGACGTCGCCCGACCGCGAATGCGGCCCTTGAACTGCTTGCGAAATTTTGTGCGCTTCGGTTGCAACATCGTTTGCTATCCAGAATGTCCTTAGGCCGCCTGCGGCGTGCCGGGGCCGCGCGGATTGGAACGTTGTCCGCCTTGTTCATTAAGCTCGTTCAAACGCTTGTCTTGCGCCATCGGGTCGTGTTCCAGGATTTCGCCCTTAAACACCCAAACCTTGACGCCGCACGTGCCGTACGCCGTTTTGGCGGTCGCAATGCCGTAGTCGATGTCGGCGCGCAGCGTGTGCAACGGAACGCGACCTTCGCGATACCATTCAACGCGAGCGATTTCGGCACCGCCCAAGCGGCCGGCGCAGTTGATGCGAATGCCCAAGGCGCCAAGCTTCAAAGCCGACTGCACGGCGCGCTTCATGGCGCGACGGAACGAGACGCGGCGTTCGAGCTGCTGGGCGATGCTTTCGGCGACGAGATGGGCATCGACCTCGGGCTTGCGAATTTCAACGATATTCAAATGAATTTCGCTTTTCGTGAACTTGCCCAGTTCGCTCTTCAGCTTTTCGATGTCGGCGCCTTTTTTGCCGATCACCACGCCCGGACGCGCCGAGTGAATGGTGACGCGACATTTCTTGTGCGGGCGCTCGATGATGATGCGCGCGACGCCGGCTTGCTTCAGCTTGGCGTGCAAGAAGTCGCGGATCTTCAGATCTTCGTGCAGAAGCTGGCTGTATTCGTGACGATCCGCATACCAGCGGGAATCCCACGTGCGATTGATCCCGAGCCGGAGCCCGATCGGATTGACCTTTTGACCCATTATGCAGCCTCCTTCTTCGCCGCTGCGGGCTTGCGCGGTGCACCAGACTTCGTTTTGGCCTTCGCGTCTTTGCCTTTTGACTTCGTCTTCTTTTCTTCTTGCGGCTGCTCACGGACAACAATCGTCAGTTCGCTGAACGGCTTTTCCACCCGCGAGCCCTTACCGCGGCCGCGTGCGTGGAAGCGTTTCAGCACCATGTCCTTGCCGGTCCATGCCTGCGCGACGACAAGGTCGTCGACATCGAGGCTGTGATTGTTTTCGGCATTGGCCACGGCAGACTTCAAAATCTTGATGACTTCGACGGCGATGCGCTTGTGGCTGAAGTTCAGATCAGCGATCGCCTGTTCGATGCGCTTGCCGCGGATGAGTTCGGCAACGCGGTTCAACTTGTATTGCGACGAGCGGATCATACGACCGACGGCTTTCGCCTCGGTGTCGGGCAACGTGCGCTCTCTCTTTGGTTTACTCATCAGGCTGAGGCCTTCTTCTTCACTTTTTTGTCGCCGGCGGTGTGGCCGTGGAAGGTCCGCGTCGGCGAGAATTCGCCGAACTTGTGACCGACCATTTCTTCGGTGACGTTGACCGGAATGTGCTTCTGGCCGTTGTAAACGCCGAAGGTTAGGCCCACGAATTGCGGCAGGATCGTGGAGCGACGGCTCCAGATCTTGATCACTTCGCGGCGACCCGACTTCTGAACGACTTCCGCCTTTTTGAGCAGATAGCCGTCGACGAACGGTCCCTTCCAGACTGAGCGCGCCATGCGTCTTAGACCTTCTTCTTGTTACGGCTAGTCACGATGAGCTTCGATGTGCGCTTGTTGGTGCGCGTCTTACTTCCCTTGGTGCCTTTGCCCCATGGGGTTACCGGATGGCGGCCACCTTTGGTGCGGCCTTCGCCACCGCCGTGGGGATGGTCGATTGGGTTCATGGCCGTGCCACGTACCGACGGACGTTTGCCCTTCCAGACGTTGCGGCCGGCCTTGCCGATCACTTCGTTCATGTGGTCGGGGTTCGACACCGCGCCCACGGTCGCCATGCATTCCAAACGCACTTTGCGCGTCTCGCCCGAATTGAGGCGCAGAATGCCGTAACCTTGGTCGCGTCCGACGAACTGAACGTAGGTTCCAGCGGAACGCGCGATCTTGCCGCCGGCACCGGCCTTAAATTCAACGTTGTGAACGATCGTTCCGATCGGCATCGCGGCGAGCGGCATGGCGTTGCCCGGCTTCACGTCGGCCTTTTGACCGGCGATGACCTTGTCGCCAACGGAGAGACGTTGCGGCGCCAAAATGTAGTTCTGTTCGCCGTCGGGGTAATTCACGAGTGCGATGAACGCCGAGCGGTTGGGATCGTATTCAAGGCGCTCGATCGTGCCTTCGACGTCGAATTTGCGGCGCTTGAAGTCGATGACGCGGTACAATTTCTTGTGCCCACCGCCGCGCCAGCGCGTCGTGATGCGTCCCGAATTGTTACGCCCGCCCGCTTCCTTTTGCGATTCGGTCAAGTGCTTCACAGGCCGGCCCTTGAAGAGCTGGCTGCGGTCGATCAGGACCAACTGCCGCGTCGAGGGCGTGGTCGGCCGGAATTTTTTTAATGCCATGTTCCCATTCCCTTCGCGTTAGAGCCCCGACGTCACGTCGATGGTGCTGCCTTCGTGCAGCGTCACGATCGCTTTTTTGACATCGCTACGCTCGCCCATGCGGCCGCGAAACATTTTCTTCTTGCCCTTGGTCACGAGCGTGTTGACGCCCTTAACTTTGACCTTGAATAGCTCTTCGACCGCCTTTTTGATCTGCGGCTTCGTCGCATCGTGCGGCACGCGGAACACGACTTGATTGTGTTCCGAGAGCTTCGTCGACTTTTCCGTAATCACCGGCGACAAGATCGTCGTGTAGGCTGCAAGTTTGCTCATTTGAAGCGTTCCTCGATGGCTGTGAGGGCGGCTTTCGTCAGGACCAATTTCTGACGGCGAAGAACGTCGAGGACGTTGATGCCTTGAACCTGGAGCAGATCGATGTGCGGAATATTGCGGGCCGCGCGTTGAAAGCCGGTATCGAATTCTGGGCCATCGACGATGACGGCGGACTTTAGGCCAAGCTTACCGAATGACAGCGCCATTTTCTTGGTCTTGGCTTCGGTGACTTTGGCGCCGTCGAGAACGATGAGATCGCCCGATTGTTGCTTCGAAGAGAGCGCCATCTTGAGACCGAGCGCGCGCACCTTCTTGGGAAGATCGGTTTCGCGCGAGCGAAGGACCGGACCCATGGCCTTGGCGCCGCCGCGGAACTGAGAGACGGAAGCCGCACCGTGGCGCGCTTGTCCCG
Organism: Alphaproteobacteria bacterium; assembly: GCA_021413465.1. GTDB lineage: Bacteria > Pseudomonadota > Alphaproteobacteria > Micropepsales > Micropepsaceae > SZUA-430. Next base: position 15,717 of record JAIOQG010000223.1, read on the forward strand.
TACCCTTTTGCTTGTACATCTTCTTCGTCGTGCGGTCGATTTCGCGACGTGTCAGCGTACGATGCTGACCCTTGTGGCGGCGGTTCTGCTGCCACTGAACGACGCGGGCGAGGATGTCGGCGCGCGGCTTTACTCCGAACACATCATCGCTGAGTTCCACTTCACCGGCGGCGCCCGCATCGAGCGTGAACACTTTGACCTTCATGGTTTTGCGTTCCTCAAGCCGATTGCTGCGCGGCGGCAGCGGGTTTGCGAACCGCGGCGGGTTTCGGGGCATCTTTGTGAAGCGGCTGCTTGACGGCATCGCGCACCATCACCCAGCTGCCCTTCGATCCCGGAACGCCGCCCTTGATCATGATCAGGCCGCGTTCCGCATCGACCTTGGCGATCTCAACGTTTTGCGTCGTGACGAGGACCTGGCCCATGTGGCCCGACATTTTCTTGCCCTTGAACGTGCGGCCAGGATCTTGACGATTACCCGTCGAACCGGCCGAGCGATGCGAGATCGAGACGCCGTGACTGGCTTCCAGACCCGCGTAATTGTGGCGCTTCATCGTACCGGCAAAGCCTTTGCCGATCGTGATGCCCGAGACGTCGACGATCTGGCCGGGGACGAAATGGTCCGCGGTGATGAAGTCGCCGACGTCGACCAAATTGTCCGGCGTGACGCGAAACTCAGCGACCTTGCGCTTCGGTTCGACTTGCGCCTTGGCAAAATGTCCGCGTTCGGCCTTCGACACGCGCTTAACTTTCGCTAGGCCCGAGCCCAGCTGAAGCGCGGTGTAGCCGTCCTTTGCGACAGTGCGTTGCGCGACGACTTGACAGCCGTCGAGCTTCAACACCGTGACCGGCACGTGCCGGCCGTCTTCGGTGAAGAGCCGCATCATGCCGACTTTCTGAGTTATGACCCCTGTGCGCATGGCAAGCGCCACCTTCTCTGTTCGTTACTGCAGCTTAATTTCGACACTAACCCCGGCCGCAAGGTCGAGCTTCATCAGCGCGTCGACCGTTTGCGGCGTGGGATCAATGATGTCGAGCAGCCGCTTGTGGGTGCGGATCTCGAACTGCTCGCGACTTTTCTTGTCGACATGCGGCGAGCGGTTCACGGTGAACTTCTCAATCCGGTTCGGCAACGGAATCGGCCCACGCACGCGCGCACCTGTGCGCTTGGCCGTGTTCACGATTTCGCGCGTCGAGATATCGAGTACGCGATGATCGTAGGCCTTGAGCCTAATGCGAATGTTTTGGCTTTGCATGTGCCCTAATTCCGTTTCTTCCGACTGCGGATTTTACTTGGTTCGGCTATTTGACAATCTTCGCGACGACGCCCGCACCGACGGTGCGGCCACCTTCGCGGATGGCGAAGCGAAGCTTTTCTTCCATGGCGATCGGCACGATGAG
>JAIOQG010000257.1 GCA_021413465.1 Alphaproteobacteria bacterium
TGCATCCGAATATTCCACTTGTGACATTGATGCCGTTTGAAGCCTCTGCGCCTGCCAAACTGCGGCGCGCCCTCACGTTTGTGCCCAATGCGTAACGGTCAAGGCCTTACCCTGGCGTGAGTGTGCGTTGAGGCGCGTGACGAACAGGATTATGTAAGGCGCCACCGTGGCACGCCCTCACTGATTTGGGGCCCCTGCGTCCGGCGCTGGAGTATCTTAAAATTATGATTGGCGTTGTCCTGGTTACGCATGGCCGCCTGGCCGATGAGCTGAAGGCGGCGACCGAGCACGTGGTCGGCCCGCAAACTCTGTTCCGCACCGTGTGCATCGGTCCGCAAGACGATATGGAAGTGCGCCGGCAAGAGATTTTGGATTCCATCAAAGCGGTCGATGTCGGCGACGGCGTCATTCTGTTGACCGATATGTTCGGCGGCACGCCCTCGAACCTTGCGATTTCGGCGATGGGAACGGGCAAGGTCGAGGTTATCGCCGGAGTGAATTTGCCCATGCTGATCAAGCTTGCGTCCGTACGGCCGACGGCAAAGCTCGTCGATGCGGTCGATAAGGCGCAGGAAGCGGGTCGCAAATATATTCGGGTCGCATCGCGGGAGCTTGCTGGTGGCTGACGGCGAAGGGCCGCCCGCGCGAGTCTTGACCATTGTGAATACCAAGGGTCTGCACGCACGGGCGTCGGCGAAGTTCGTGCAGTGCACGGCCAAATTCGATGCGCGGGTGACGGTCACCAAAGACGGCAGCAGCGTGTCGGGTACGTCCATTATGGGACTCATGATGTTGGGTGCCGGCATCGGGAGCGAGATCACCATCGCAGCGACCGGGCGTCAGGCGCCGGAGGCCCTCAACGCGCTTGAAGCGCTGCTGGCGTCGAAGTTCGGCGAGGATTCATGACGCGCGCGTTCTTGAAGACTATTTCGACCGGCGCGTTTGCGGTCGTGTGCGGCCTTATGCTGTTGGCGCGACCTGTGTTTGCAGAAACGGCTAAGCCCGTTGCGACGCAAATGGCGATGCCGCCGCTGTGGGTGGTCGAAAAAGACGGCAAGACGCTTTACCTCTTCGGTTCGATCCATCTTTTGCCGCCGCAAACCCAATGGGAGCGCGAGGAAATCAAAACCGCGCGGGCGGCGTCGAAGGTGTTCGTTTTCGAGGCGCCCATGGACGATCAAGGCGCCAGCATGTCGCGCGTCGTTGAAAAGGATGGAAGGCTGAAGGAAGGCGCGGCGCTGAAAGACCTTGTGCCGCCCGAGCTCTACGCCGAATTGGAAGGCGCTGCATGGAGCGTCCAATGTTCGCCGAAGATGTTTCAGTCTTTTCGACCCTGGCTGGCGGCGGTCTATCTCGAGCTCTGCAGCTACATGAAGGCTGGGTTTTCGCGCTACGCCGGCGTCGATCAGGTGATCGAGCAAGAGGCGCGTTCGCAAGGGGCCGAGCTTGCGTATTTCGAGACCGTCGAGGAGCAACTGTCCAGTTTTTCGTCGCTCGACCGGAAGACGGAGATCGCCTATCTGCGGGCCGTGGTGCGCGGTGTCGTCGAAGACCCGGACTTGCCGGACAAGCTCTTGGCGGCGTGGTCGGCGGGGAACGGCGACGATTTAGCGAAGTTCGTGGACGATGGTTTTAAGGATATTCCCGGGCTGAGATCGCAGCTTCTTGTCGCGCGCAACAAGAGATGGCTGCCGCAGATCAAACAGATGTTGGGCTCGGAAAGCCCCCATTTCGTTACAGTTGGCGTGGGCCACTTGGTAGGCAAGGACAGTGTAGTCGCCATGCTGCGCGCCGCGGGGTTCAAGGTCACGGGGCCTTGAAAGACGTACCGTTTTTGGCGAACTGCGCTTGAAATCGTTGGTCATTTTCTCTAATTTTGAAGGCTGTGATGGCTGCACCTAGGTGAAGTGCGGGCTAAGATTGACGGTGGCATACAGGCCTTCGAGCATGACGGTTCCCTCCATTCTCACATAGCATCGCCTCTCACGGCGCACGGGCATATCGCTCTAGCGCAACCGCCTGCATCAAAGGACTTGAATCGCATGTCGCAGAAGACCGGAACGGTCAAATTCTTCAACGCCACAAAGGGCTTCGGTTTCATTTCGCCGGAAGGCGGGGGAAAGGACGTGTTCGTCCATATTTCCGCCGTCGAACGCGCGGGCTGGCGCACGCTCAATGAGGGTCAACGCGTTGCTTTCGAAACGGAAGCCGACGCGCGCGGGCCGAAGGCGATCAATCTGCGCGCGGCATAATGACATGCAACGCGACGCCGTACCGATCGAACTTTTGGACCATAATCCAGCGTGGGCCGATATTGCCCGCACGGAAGCCGCGCGTCTAAGGGGCGTGTTGGGCGGGTTAATTGTCGATGTTCATCACGTCGGCTCGACTGCGATCCCGGGCATCAAAGCAAAGCCGATCGTCGATCTCGCGCCGACGGTTACGAGTCTTGACGAACTCGACGCGCGTGCCGGCGAGGTGACAGAGCTTGGCTACGAATGGCGGGGCGAATATGGCATTAAGGGGCGGCGATATTGTCCGTTGACCGATACACGGTCCGGCAAGCGACTGATTCATGTTCATTTCTTCGCGACGGACGCGCCCGAAATTGTTCGGTATCTGGCATTTCGGGACTATTTGAGGGCGCATGGCGAAGAAGCACGAGCCTATGAGACCCAGAAACTGGCCGCGGCGGCGCTTCATTCGTTTGAGATGGTGGCCTACACCCACGCCAAGGGACCGTGGATCAAGGGCTGCCTAGAACGTGCGCTTGCCTGGGCGGCAGAAGGGGCGAGGTCTTGATTTCGCCACGCCATTGGACTCTGCTCCGGTCTCTCTGAGGAGGTCCGGGAAAAGAAATGACTGTGAGGAACGATGCGCGTTGCTCGCGCGGCTCGGTTGCGTTGGCGGTCGTGGCGTCGTTGGCGCTCTCGCTTTCCGGCTGCGCCGAATTTGCCGAATGGATGAGCTTCGATAGTCCGGCCGAAAAAGCGATCAACGCCAAGATGGAGGCCGATAGGGCCAGTCTGTGGGAGATGACGCTGATGGCGGGACGCTACGGCGTGATGCTCGATCAAGCGCGCGAGATATTGAATCTGCCGGAGCCTAAGAATGCGCCGTCGTTTCCCACCGATGCGACCGACGATCTGGGCCAACGCAAGGCGCTCGCCAGCTATCAGGTGAGCGTTGCGAACCAGTTTTTTGCCGACGCGGCACGCGCCTGTAAAAAGCGCCGGATCCCTGCGAGTGTGAGGGCGATCGCCTGCAAGGATCAAAAGCCGGTTGCGGCCGTGTTGCGGGCGCCGGTGCCGGCGGACGTGGCCGCGCTGTCGACGCGCAACGATCAGGTCGGCGACGTGATCATGCCGTGGTGGGACGCAGTGTGCGCGCACGCGCCGAAAGAGAAGGAAGACGACGTGCCGGCGTGCGCGATGGAGTAGACGCCTCAGCTTGCCGTTGGCGGGAGTCGGATTTTGGCGATGACCAGGTAGTAATAAAGAATCGCTCCAATTATCAGTATCGCGGCGGTCGCGAGAAATTGCCAATCGCCGACTTCATCGTTGGGGAATTTGATGAACAGCGGAGGCACGACCCAGATCGCGGCAAGGGTGGTGAAAGTGCCGAGGTCGAAGACGATCATGCGGTGAAACACGAACTTCAGCGCGTCGCCGAACTTCCAAGCAACATGCTTTTCGAGCCCGACCGTGAAAGCGGCTTGGAGGAGCGTGCCGGCGGCCAGAAGGAGCAGGACGCAACCAATGACGACTACCCAACCCAAAAAGCTTGGAAAGTCGAGCGACCCAGAAACCATTCGAAATCCTCGCGGCGAGGGACGGTGCGGCAAACACTTTATCATAGTAGCGCCATCTCCCGCTCGTGGTTAGTGCCCGGCCACCTGCCAAACACTTAAAGACATAAACATTTCTTTATGTCCGGCTTGTGGGGCCGGTTTGCGGGTGGTATAGAGGCCGCAAATGGCGCAGGCGCGCCCCCAGCACGGAGCACTTTCATGGCCCACGATTACATCGTTACCGACATCAAGCTTGCGGAGTGGGGGCGGCGGGAGATTGCCATCGCCGAGACCGAAATGCCGGGGCTGATGTCCACGCGCGAGGAGTTTGGCGCTTCTAAGCCGCTTAAGGGCGCGCGGATCGCGGGTTGTTTGCACATG
>JAIOQG010000021.1 GCA_021413465.1 Alphaproteobacteria bacterium
AACATGGCGGCGTGATGAAGCGCCACCGTCTCATCCGGCGCTCATCCAAGCGCAAGCTTCACGCCCGCGGAACGTTCATTCTCTCAGCGAGTGACACGCCGCGCGTAAAGCTTTGGATGCCCTATAACCGGTAAGGACGAACACACATGACACGCGCATCACGCAGCGTCCCGAGCCACGCTCGACGCAAGAAAGTCTTAAAGCAGGCCAAGGGCTTCCGCGGCCGCCGCAAGAACAACATCACGACCGCGAACGCCGCCGTCGATAAGGCCGGTCAGCACAGCTATATCGGCCGCAAGCTGAGAAAGCGCAATTTCCGCGCCCTCTGGATTCAGCGCATCAACGCTGCAGTCCGCGAGCACGGTCTGACCTATGGCCGATTTATCAACGGCCTCGGGATTGCGGGTATTGCGGTTGACCGCAAAATCCTCGCAGACCTCGCCGTGCGCGAGCCCGAGGCCTTCAAGGCCCTGGTCGACCAGGCGGTAAGCGCGGCGAAGGCGTAAGCGTTTCAGCGTTCGATTTCGCCGCATTCCAGCTCCCCGTTTGTCATGGTCGGCGAAGGCCGACCACCCGCGACTCTCTTCTTTCAGCCTGCAAAGAAGTCGTGGGTGGTCCGCCTTCGCGGACCATGACAAATGTGGTGGCGAATTCCCGAATCGGACGAAGAACATGAGCGAACTTGCATCCCTCGAAAGCGTAGCCCTCGCCCGCATCGCAGCCAGCAGCGACGAAGCGGCGCTTGAGGCGGCACGCGTCGATCTGCTCGGCAAAAAGGGCTCGATCAGCGAAGCCCTGAAAACCTTGGGCGCGATGAGCCCGGACGACCGCAAGGTCAAAGGCCCCATCATCAACGGCATGCGCGACCGCGTGACGTCGGCCCTCGCCGCACGTAAAGCTTCACTCGGCGATGCTGCCCTCGACGCGAAGTTGAAAGCCGAACGCGTCGACGTCTCGCTGCCCGCGCGCCCCGAAATGACCGGCCGCATCCATCCCGTCAGCCAGATCCTCGACGAAGCGACCGCAATCTTCGCCGACATGGGCTTCGCCATCGCCGAAGGCCCGGATATCGAAACCGACGACTTCAACTTCACGAAGTTGAACATCCCGCCCGAACATCCCGCGCGCCAGATGCACGACACGTTTTACCTGAATGCCAAGCCCGACGGCACGCGCCACCTGCTGCGCACGCATACCTCGCCGGTTCAGGCACGCACGATGCTGGCGCAAAAGCCGCCGATCCGCATCATCGTGCCCGGTAGAGTCTATCGCCTCGACAGCGACCAAACCCACACACCGATGTTCCATCAGATCGAAGGCCTCGTGATCGACGAGACTTCTCACATGGGCCATCTGAAATGGATCCTGGAAGAATTCCTGCGCGCCCTGTTCGAGGTGCCCAAGGTCGAGATGCGCTTCCGTCCGTCTTACTTCCCCCTCACCGAACCCTCCGCCGAAGTCGATATCCGCTGCGACCGTTCCGGCGGCGAGGTCAAGCTGGGGCAGGGCAACGATTGGCTCGAGATTTTGGGCTGCGGCATGGTGCATCCGAAAGTCATTGAAATGTGCGGCCACGATCCCGCGAAATATCAAGGCTTCGCTTGGGGCATGGGCCTCGATCGCCTCGCCATGCTGAAATACGGCGCCCCCGACCTCCGCGCCTTCTTCGACGCCGACATGCGCTGGCTGAAGCACTACGGCTTCTCGGCCTTGGATGTGCCCTCACTCGCGGGAGGGCTCAGCCGATGAGCGATGTCCCCGAAAAATACCAACATCTGCAACGCTGGGCGTTCGGTGACAATCCGGCGCTCGCCGATGAATTGCTGGCGCTCGTCCTTGCGGGCAAGAAAACGGCAACTTGCTGCTCGCTGTCGCAATACGAAGACGAAGCTTGGCCGATGCCCAAGCCCGGCGATGCATGGATCGTGCTCGACGGCGCCGCGCGCCCACGCGTCGTTATCGAAACAACCGGCATTGAGACGAAGCGCTTCGACCAAGTCGACGCGCAATTCGCGCACGACGAAGGCGAGGGCGACCAAAGCTACGCCTACTGGCGCAAAGCGCACGAAGATTACTTCACCCGCCAAGGCCGCTTCGCGCCGGACATGCTTGTGGTCTGCGAACGTTTCCGCCTGGTCGAAGCGTTAACGCCCGTGAAGGAGAACGCACAATGAAATTCTCCCTCTCCTGGCTCGCCGATCACCTCGACACCGACGCGACCGTCGACAAGATCGCTGAAACGCTGACTGCGATCGGCCTCGAAGTCGAAGCCATCGAAGACAAGGCGAAAGAACTCGCGCCCTTCACGGTGGCCTACGTCGTTTCGGCCGAAAAGCACCCGAATGCCGACAAGCTGCGCGTCTGCATCGTCGACACCGGCAAGGAAAAGCTGCAGGTCGTCTGCGGCGCGCCGAACGCACGTGCCGGCATGAAGGGCGTCTTTGCCCATTCCGGCGTGACGATTCCGGGAACCGGCGTCGAGCTGAAGAAAGCGGCAATCCGCGGCGTCGAATCGAACGGCATGCTCTGTTCGGAACGCGAGATGGGCCTCTCCCAAGAACACGACGGCATCATCGAACTCCCCGACGACGCTCCCGTCGGCACGCCGTTCGCGAGTGTCATGGGCCTCACCGATCCCGTGATCGAGATCAAGCTGACCCCGAACCGCCCCGACTGCACCGGCGTGCGCGGCATCGCACGCGATCTCGCCGCCGCCGGTCTTGGCCGCTTGAAACCGGACCAACCGGCCAAAATCGTCCCGCGCTTCAACAACCCGATAGCCATCGGCCTCAAATTCGACGGCGCCTCCGCCGGCGCTTGCCCCGTCTTCGCCGGCCGCATGGTGCGCGGCGTGAAGAACGGCCCGTCGCCGGCCTGGCTGCAACAGCGCTTGAAGGCTGTGGGCTTACGTCCGATCTCCGCGCTCGTCGATATCACGAACCTGCTGTCGCTTGATCGCGCACGTCCGCTTCATGTTTACGACGCCGACAAGCTCAAAGGCGAAATCCACGCCCGCCTCGCAACGACGGGCGAAAAACTAACCGCACTCGACGCCAAAACCTATGACCTCGACGATCAGATGTGCGTCATCGCCGATGACAGCGGCGTGCTGGGCTTGGGCGGCGTCATGGGCGGCGAATCGACCGGCGTCGGCGAAACGACGACAAACGTCTTCATCGAGAGCGCCTACTTCGATCCCATCCGCACCGCGCGCACCGGCCGCGAGCTCGGTATCAATTCCGATGCCCGCTATCGCTTCGAGCGCGGCGTCGATCCCGAATTCGTGGCACCCGGTCTCGATCTGGCAACGAAGCTCGTGATCGAACTCTGCGGCGGCGAACCCAGCGACATCACGATTGCCGGTCGCGTGCCGGACACCAAGCGCGACATCACCTTCGATCCGGCCC
>JAIOQG010000258.1 GCA_021413465.1 Alphaproteobacteria bacterium
TGCGCCCGAAAGCCAAAGCTCGGTGCACTTCCACGCCGCTTCGATTTGATTTTATTGGCGCCCGGCCGCTGGCCGCACCACATGAAAGATGCTTGGAAACCGTGAGAGGTTCGCAATGAAGTTTTCTCGTCGACTAATCACTGCGCCGCTCGTCGCTCTGGCGCTATCGTCATCGTTGAGCGGATGTATCGGCGTTTCGCTCGTCACGCAGGAACGGTCGCTTTCAAGCGCGGTCGACGACTTCAACGCCCAGACGCAGCTCAATGCCAGGCTTTTAGGCGAGAGCCCATCATTGTTCGCAAACACCAATCTGACCGTCATCGAAGGCCGCGTACATATGTCGGGCACCGTCCCGACAAACGAAGATCGCCTCACCGCGACGCGCTTGGCCTGGGCAACGCCGCACGTAAAGGAAATTGTGAACGACTTGGAAGTCACCGACGCCACGAACATCGCCGACGCGGCGCGCGATCGCTGGATCAGCGCGCAGGTCCGTGGCCGCATCCTCACGGACAGAACGATCCACGATGTGAACTACACCATCGATACGCAAAACAAGGTCGTCTACATTTTGGGTATCGCCCAGAACCAGACCGAGCTTGATCGCGTTGTGGCGCACGCTCATGCTGTCCCGGAAGCGCGCCGCGTCGTGAACTACGCACTGCTGAAATCCGATCCGCGCCGCTTCGCGCAACCGCGAAGCAGAGAAGAATTCGAAGGCGCGGACGCGCCGCCGCCGCCAGATCTGCGCTGAGCATTGGTTCGAAACGATGGAGACGACGGACCAGTTCTTGGACCAACTCAAAGCAATCGGCCAGGCTGCAGACGCAGCGATTCCACTCGCCGAAACGGCATTGATACTAGCCGCGCTCGATCACGCCGGAACCGACCTCGCTCCCTATCGTGCACATCTCGATCAGATTGTCGAAGACGCGCGTTCGAGCTTCGATTCTCTGCGACGCGGCATGACTGAAAACGAGGCCGCTGCCCGCGTGCTCGCCGACACGATCGGCGTTCGCCATGGATATGTCGGCGACAACGCCACATTCGACGATCCGCAAAACGCCGATCTGATAAAGGTCATCGATCGCAGGCGAGGCCTGCCCGTATCTCTGGGGATCATCTATCTCGACATTGCGCATCGCTTGGGATTGCAGGCGCGAGGTCTGAATACACCTGGCCACTTCCTGTTGGCATTGGGCCAAGGCGACCACGCCAAGATCGTCGATCCCTTCAACGGCGGCGTCGTATTGAGCGCGGAAGAATTGCAACCGCTTCCCCCGGTGCCCGAGGGCGAGGCGCCGGAATATGGGCCGGTCGAACGTCGCGATGTATTGCTGCGCCTCTTAAATAACATCCGCACCCGCGCCCTCGCCGGCAAAGATATGCTCCGTGCACTGACGATAGCCGAACGTATGGTCCTCATTGCCCCGCGCCGTTCCGAACTCTGGCTCGACCTGGCGCGGGCGTGCGAAGGCGTGGGAAAACTGAACAGTGCAATCCGCGCAGCGCAAAGCTCGGTCTCGATCTCAGGCGCCCAAAGCGCCGTTGGCCGCGAAGCCACATTCGTGCTGCAAAACCTCAAGCGCCAGCTGAACTAGGGCGATTGCTCCCGGCCCGCCTCGCCCGCTATTGTCCTCTCGATTAACGACCGAAAGCGCAAGACACCATGTCCTTAAACGTCGCCATCCAGATGGATCCAATCGAACGCATCGATATTGGCGGCGATTCGACCTTCGCGCTTGCGCTCGAAGCCCAGGCTCGCGGACACAAACTCTGGTACTACCTCCCCAAAAATCTGTCTCAGCGCGACGGCAAGGTTTCGGCCCGCGGGCAAGCGCTGGTCGTGCGCAACGAACGCGGCAATCACTTCACGTTTGGCGCACCCGAAACGCTTGATCTCGGCGCTGTGGACGTTGTCCTGCTGCGCCAAGATCCGCCCTTCGACATGGGTTACATCACGACAACCCACATTTTGGAGCGACTGCCCAAGCGCGTCGTGGTCGTCAACGACCCTTACTGGGTTCGCAATTCGCCGGAAAAGATTTTCGTCACCGAATTCCCTGATCTCATGCCGGCGACGCTGATCACGAGTGACGCCGAAGCTATTCGCGCCTTTCGCGCGGAACACGGCGAAATCGTTGTCAAACCGCTCTATGGCAATGGCGGCTCCGGCGTGTTCCGCGTGCAGCCTCAAGACGAAAACCTCAATACGATAATGGAGTTCTTTGCCGCCTTCGTGCGCGAGCCCTTGATGGTTCAGCGCTACGTCCCGCAAGTGCGCCAAGGTGACAAACGCATCATCCTCGTCGACGGTAAGGCCGTGGGCGCCATCAATCGTGTTCCGGCAAAAGGCGAAGCACGATCGAACATGCATGTTGGCGGCACTCCGCAGAAAACGGAATTGACCGTCCGTGAGCGCGAAATCTGCGATCGCATCGGCCCGGAGCTAAAGCGCCGCGGCTTGCTCTTCACCGGAATCGACGTGATCGGCGACTTCATGACCGAAATCAACGTCACCTCGCCCACGGGCATTTGGGAGATCCGGCGCTTCGACGGCACCGATATCGCCGCCCTGATCTGGAACGCAATCGAACAAAAAACCAGCACCCGCGTATGACCGTTGCGCACATCTCGACAGTCGCCTTTGTCGGTATTGAAGCGCGCGAAGTGGACGTTCAGGTCCACATGTCCGAAGGCAACGACAAGAACAACATCGCCGTCGTCGGGCTGCCCGATAAAGCCGTCGCCGAAAGCCGGGAGCGCGTGCGAGCGGCGCTTCATGCGATCGGACTTGCACTGCCGAACAAACGCATCACCGTGAATTTGTCCCCGGCAGACCTGCCCAAAGAGGGGAGCCACTATGATCTTCCCATCGCGCTCGGATTGCTGACGGCTCTTGGCGTTCTGCCGGCGCCGGAAATGGCAGGGCACGTCGCGGTCGGCGAATTGTCGCTCGATGGCGCGCTTGTCCCCGTCGCTGGCGTATTGCCCGCGGCGATCAAGGCCTTGGAGTTGGAGCGTGCCTTCATTTGTCCCGCAGCCTCCGGCCCGGAGGCGGCCTGGGCGGACGGGCTCGAAATCATCGCGGCGCCATCCTTGGTCGCGCTCATCAATCATCTCAAAGGTCTTCAAGTCCTCAGTCCGCCGGTCGCAAAGCTTGCGGATGAGCAAGGTTCATTCCCCGATCTGCGAGACGTCAAAGGCCAAGAAACGGCCAAGCGCGCCCTCGAGATCGCAGCCGCCGGTGGGCACAATCTCTTGATGATCGGGCCGCCCGGTGCCGGCAAGTCGATGCTCGCCGCGCGTCTGCCGGGATTGCTCCCCCCGCTCGACGCGCGCGAGGCGCTCGAAGTTTCAATGGTGCAGAGTCTCGCCGGCGAATTGAAGAACGGCGCGATTGGCAGGCGTCGTCCGTTTCGTAGCCCCCACCATTCCGCGAGCATGGCCGCACTCGTCGGCGGCGGTATCCGTGCAAAGCCTGGCGAGGTCAGCCTTGCGCATCTGGGTGTGCTGTTTCTCGACGAACTTCCCGAGTTTCAGCGCCAGGTTCTGGACTCACTGCGCCAACCGCTTGAAACGGGTGAAACGCTCGTGGCGCGCGCCAATGCGCATGTGCGCTATCCTTCGCGCGTTCAGTTGATTGCAGCGATGAACCCCTGTCGCTGCGGCTATCTCGCGGATCCCGAACGCAGCTGCACCCGCGCGCCCAAATGCGCCGGCGACTATCAGTCGAAACTCTCCGGGCCGTTGATCGATCGCATCGATCTCCACGTCGAAGTCAGCGCAGTAAGTGCTCAAGATTTGACGTTACCGCCGCCCGCAGAAGGCTCAGCCGAAGTGGGTGCGCGCGTGGCTGCGGCCCGCGATATCCAACGCCAACGCTTCGTCGGAAAACCCATTCGCACCAACGCCGAGGCCGACGGCGAGTATCTCGAATCGATCGCCCGTCCTGACGCTGACGGCTTGGCCCTGCTCAAAAAGGCAGTCGAAAATCTCAAGCTCTCCGCGCGCGGTTATCATCGCGTGCTTCGCGTCGCTCGTACGTTGGCCGATCTCCAGGCGCGTGATTCGGTCGCCCGTACCCACATCGCCGAGGCTTTAAGCTACCGCAGATTGCAAGTTTCCTTCTAACCGCCCCCATCAGGCGACCGGGTAAATGTGCGATCCATCGCACTCGTTCGCCTCGCCCCGGGCTGTGTCTGCAGCGCGCCACCGCCTTGTGTTAAGATTCGCTCTTACAACCACGCGCGGACACTGCGCAAAAAAGAGGGCGGATCATGTACCGATATCTCTACTACCTCATTCAGCCGGGCGTCGTTTCGACTGGGTTGATGGGCACGGCCCTGCAAGTCGGCCTTGCCTTCGCCAACTCGTTCAATATTGCCGGTGCCGCTGATGCCATCACGCAATACGGATTGAGCGGACAGCTAACGTCGGGCGGTCTCATCGCCGCTTTGACGGGCGCATATTATTCGCTCACGCAGCGCAAGGTCGGTAACACAATCGCTGCAGGCGCCGGCGCTGTGGCAGGCGGCATCTCCGGCACATTGGGCACGGCCGTGACCCAAGCGCTCGGCTGGACGGCCATCGCCGACGGTGCGTCGCCGCTGTTGAACTTCACGGCAATCACCACGGCACTGATGGCCGCGTTAGGGTCGGCGGATCCGTCGGCGACGGCAGGAGCCGAACAAATGTTCGACACTACCGCACTCGCACAAGTCTTTGGCTCGACGGCCGTCGGTGGCGGCCTCGGTGCATTTTTGGGTACGGCGCTATGGGGAAAGAAGAAGGGTTCCCACCGCGCCCACGCCTGAGGACGCAAAAAAAGACCGCGCAGCATGACTGCTGCGCGGTCTCCAAATGCGGTGATCGACAAAAAAGCGCCGATCACAAAATTGGTTACATTCCGGCTTTAATCTCAACGCCGATTTTGGCGCCGGCGGCGTCAGTCTGTTCCCACTTGTCGCCGGCTTTGTGCATGCCCTTGAACTCCGAGCATGATTCCTTCGGCGCCGGCGTGCCTGCTGGCGCGTTCGCCGGCAGATCCGTCGTGCTGCAATATTTCGTGTTGTTGTCTTTCAGAGCCCACTTGCCTGTGAACTTCTCACCCTTGGCGGTCTCGCCTTTGTAGGTGCCGTCTTTGGCGATCCAGAGCTTGGTCGCTTCGCCTTTGGCGTCGGTCACGACAACCGTATTGCCGTAAACGCTGCTCATCGGATCTTCGGCTGCCATGGCGGCGCCGGTAAAGCTCAGTGCAACAAGGGCGCTGACGCCCCAAAGCGCAATCTTACGCATCTTGAGTATTCCTCCATAACAAACCCCGGAACGGCGTTCCGGGGGGCGGGGGCTTATAGCGTTAACGAATGGCGTTGGGAAGCGCGAGTTAAGGAATCTTAAAGCCCCTTAGGCGAGCCTGACGAATCAGACTCCCATGGGTTGAAAAGCAAGTGATTCTTCTTCGTATCACGCGAGTTTTCTTGGCGCTTTCGCTGGCTGGCGCAACCGTGTTGGCAGCCGGCTCGCTCGTCATTCCGTGGGAACGCATAAAGCCTGCGCCGCTCCTGATCGCGCTGGTTGCGTTGATCGGTTTGGCAATTCTATTCGCGTCCCTTATTTCGACGATGCGCCGCGTTCAAGTGCTCGATCAACGCTCGGGTGAATTGGCGCGGGTCAAACTCGAACTCGAAACGACGGTACGCGCACTGCAACAGCGTCACCGCGAACTCGCCGCCAGCGAAATGCGCTATCGTGGACTAGTCGAACAGCAAGGCGACGTAATACTTCGAAAGATGCCCGACGGCCGGCTTACGTTCGTCAACGATGCGTTCTGTCAGGCATTTGGTGTAACGCGTGAGCGAGCATTGGGACGTCAGTTCACCCCCGAACTGCACCCGGAGGAAGCACTGCCGCCGACCAGTAGCCTCAACGGTCAACTGTCGACCCGCCAGCGTTACGACCGTCGCCTCAACACGGCGAACGGATGGCGCTGGTACGCATGGGAAGATTACGTCATCCGGACCGACCAAGGTCAGATAAGCGAAACACAAAGCATCGGTCGCGACATTACCGAACAAAAGGAGCTAGAGGCCGCTCTACGCGACGCGCGCGACAAGGCGGAAGATGCAAACCGCACCAAGTCGATGTTCCTGGCGACCATGAGCCACGAAATTCGCACGCCTATGAATGGCGTCATTGGAATGGCGGGGCTTTTACTCGACACCAAGTTGACCGCAGAGCAACGCTCCTACGCCGCCGCGGTGCGCGAATCCGGCGAGTCTCTGCTCGACATTATCAATGACATTCTCGACTTCTCGAAGATCGAGTCCGGCACGATGGCGATGGAAGAAACCGCGTTCTCGCCGCGCGTTTTGATCGAAAGTGTCGCCGAACTTCTCGGACATCGTTGCTTCGAGAAGGGTGTCGATATCGCAACCTATGCGCATGCGCGCCTCACCGGCCAAATTCTCGCCGACGAAGGGCGCGTTCGTCAGGTCCTGCTGAACCTGGCTGGAAACGCCGTGAAGTTTACCGATGGCGGCGGCGTACGCATTATGGTCTCGCCTGATGCGGATCCTGGGTTCGTCCGCTTCGAGGTTGCCGACACCGGTATCGGCATTTCCGCCGAAGCTCTGCCGCGTATTTTTCAGGAGTTCACGCAAGCTGATTCCTCACTGGCTCGAAAATATGGCGGCACGGGATTGGGACTGGCGATCACGCAACGGCTGGTCGGCGCCATGGGCGGCACGGTCGGCGTTTCGAGCCAGGTGGGCAAAGGAAGCCGGTTTTGGTTCACGCTGCCGATGAAACGTGCGCCTGGGGTTGAGGTGCTCGAACCGGTTTTAACCGGAGCCCGGGTACTTGTCCTGACGGCGTTTCCGGGTCTTTCGGAATATTTGGTACGCCAGCTTTGCGAAGCAGGCGCGGACGCCTTCGCGGCAAAGGGCGCGGCGGCGGCCGAAACCGCGCTTGCCGGCGGTTCGTTCAACGTCCTTCTCATGGACAACAAGTCGGGCAGCGCCCCGGCAGCAGAACTTTTGGTTCGCCTCAAAGCGCGACTTCAAGGCGTAAAGACAATCGTGCTTCTTCCCGCCAACGAACGCGCCTCGTTGCCGAAATTGAGAACGGCGGGCTTCGACGGTTATCTCATCAAGCCCATCCGCCGCGCGTCTCTAATGCAGCGAGTTTCCGCCTTGATCAGCGGGCGCGACGAGGAAACGAGCGGCACCGAGCCTTCCGAAGACCAAGTTTCGCTCGTGTCGCAGGAGCATGCCGGGCTGCGCATTTTGGTTGCCGAAGACAATCGCATCAACGTGATGCTTGCCACTGCGTTGCTCGGGAAATTGGGCCACCGTGTCGACACGGTGGCCAATGGCCGCGAAGCGCTAGAGGCTCTTGCGCGCGCGCCTTATGACGTGGTGCTCATGGACGTCCACATGCCCGAAATGGATGGGCTCGAGGCGACGCGGCGTATACGCCTCGCCGAATCCACCGGCCGGCGGCGCGGGCGCCTGCCGGTCGTGGCCCTGACCGCAAGCACGCTCGAAGGCGACCGCCAGATATGTATCGACGCCGGCATGGACGACTTTTTGGCAAAGCCCTTGAATCCGGAACTGCTGCGTTCCGTCCTCGCACGTTACTCGGTACCTAAGAATTTGACGGCGAGCGAACGAGCTTGAGTCCGGCCTAATCGGGTCGAGGTGTCATGCTTTGTCGTGCCCATTCGATGGCACAGACCACAACGGCGATGACGCCCAACCAGACAGTGAATACAAACACTGCCGCATAGCCTTCGCTCTCGATCATGCTTCCAAGCGCACCGCGACCAAGCGTCCCGATAAGCATTGTGAGCGATGAAAACACCGCAAACTGAACGGCACCATGCAACCGGCTCGCAAGCGCCGACAGATAGGCCACAAAAACGGCGCCCGCAAAACCACCTGCGATGTTCTCGCCCGCAATGGCCACGAGCAGGCGCATCATGCGCGCATCGACGGACAACACGCCGGACAGCCATGAGAGCCCGGTGACACTCATGAAGCCATCGATAAAAGGCGATCCATTGGCGAGGTCGGCATAAAGCAAGTTCGTTGCCGCCGCTGTGACCGCACCGATCATCAGCGACGGCATGCGGCCCAATCGCAGCAACGACCACGCCGCAAGCGCAATTCCCGAAATCAGCATCCCCACGCCGAACGTCTTCGACGCGAACGCAACCTCGCTCTTCGTGTAGGCAAGTTCTCCCAAATAAAACGGATACGCAAACGGACCCCAGATAGTGTCGGTCAGGCGATAGCTCAGGATCAAAACGAGGATGAGAATGGAACTCCATCCCAGCCGTGTCATGAGTTCGACGAACGGTTCGACAATGGCGGCATACAGACGGTCCGTCGTCGCGGCCACAAATCGAGGCAGCGCGACCGGCGCGGCCCCTTCTGGCCCAAGTCGGCGCAATCCAATCCACGCCGCCAGGGCGCATGGAAAAATGACGGTGGCGATGACGATCAGCGGGCCGTAGGTGGCGGTAAAGGCCTTGGCATCGGGCGGCGTGTCGGAAATGACGGCCAGAATCATGAATGAAATCAGCTCGTATCCCGCCCAGGCCCAAGACAGCATGATTGCCGCAACGGCGTAAAGGCGAAGCCGCTCGGCGGTTTCGCCGACGCGCTTTGTGTCGTCTGTCTGTGCCGCGACGACTGCGGGCTCCGGCGCGCCGATTGTGCCGACCACGGCGAGGGCCATGACGACGCCGCCAACGGCAAAGGTGAAATTCCAATTCGTGAAATCCGCAAGGAACAGTGCGCCCGCACCGCCGATAAACGCGGCAATGCGGTAACCGAATTGATAAACCGCGGAGAGCAAGTCGATCGGCGTTTCCTTATCGGCAACTTCGATGCGCCATGTATCGATGGACATGTCCTGGGTCGCCGACGCCAGCGCCGCCACAGCAGCAGCCAATGCCATGAGGCCAAGGCCCGTGGTCGGCTCGAGCGTTGAAATAACAAGGACGCTCAGCGCAATGACGCTTTGGCAAAGAAGTATCCAGCCACGACGGCGGCCGAGATAGGCAAAGGGAAACGGAGGTGGCGCATTGACGGCCGGTGACCACAGGAACTTGAACGCATACGCAAGACCGATCCACGACAACACGCCAATGGTCGCCAAATCGACCTTAGCCTCGCCGAACCACGCGTTAATCGTGCCGACCAGCAAGGCGTACGGCAATCCAGCCGAAAAGCCGAAAGCAAGCATGACGACAGTCTTGCGTTGCCCCAGGACGGCAATGGCCCTTGAGAACCAATCTGGCGTCTTCACGGTGTTGTTGCTGGCGGCGTCTGGCATCGCGGAATCCTCAACGCATCAAGGAAAATGAGGCTTGCCCGCTCAGGCCGCGGAAGTCCAGCATCCGGTTTGCCACCCCACGCGCCGTCCCCTAATGTGGGCGTCTCAAAGCAACGCGGCGGTCCACTCCGGGCTCGCGGCCAATTACGAACGGCTAATATGGCGCCGCAAAAGGCGGAAGTGAGCGAATCGGCAGGCAGGGGCAGTGCTGTGCTCGACACCTCGGGTACGCTAGAGGTGCGCCTGGCGACGACGCCGGCTGAAATCGAAGCGGCGCAAAGACTGCGCTTCGACGTTTTTTACCGTGAAATGAGCGCCAAGGCGTCTCCCGAAATGCTCGCCGTGGGCCGCGATTTCGATGCCTACGATCCGATCTGCCAGCACTTGCTCGTTGTGGACCGCGCCGACAATGACAAGGTTGTCGCAACATATCGATTGATGCGCGAAGACGCGGCTCTAAAGTCGGACAAAGGCTTTTATACCGCTGGCGAGTACGACATTTCGGACATGTTGAAAGCCCGCAAAGGCCAAAAATTACTCGAACTCGGGCGCTCGTGCGTGCTAAAGGCGTTTCGCACCGGCCCCACGATGCAGCTTCTCTGGCGCGGATTGCTCGTTTACTTGATTCGCAATGACATCGACCTGATGTTCGGCTGCGCCTCGCTACCGGGTACCGACCCCAAAGCGGTGGCACTGCAACTCTCCTATCTCTATCACTTTCAATTGGCGCCGGAAGGTGAGCGGGTGCGGGCACTTCCCCACCTCTATACCAAGATGGATTTGATGCCCAAGGATGCGATCGACGAGGCAGAGGCTTTGCGTTCGCTGCCGCCCTTGATAAAGGGATACTTGCGCACCGGCGCCCGCATCGGCGACGGCGCCGTAATCGATCACCAATTCGATACGACGGATGTGTTCATCTACTTTCCCGTTGCCACGGCTGATCCACGCTGGATTCGCCACTTGAAGAGGAAGGTCGCGGCCAGCGCCGAAGGATGAGCGAGTACGCCCACCTATGCATCTCGACGTAAGCGAACTTCAAACGTTTTACGACGGCCATCTGGGTCAGATCGCGCGTCGCTTGATCCGCCAACGCCTCCGTGAGGTATGGCCGTCGGTGCGTGGTCAGGCGGTATTGGGATTGGGCTATGCCACGCCCTATTTGCGCCCTTTTCAGGAAGAAGCGGGGCGTGTCATCGCGCTCATGCCGGCCCAGCAAGGCGTGATGAATTGGCCGGCCGGCGCCTCCAACTTATCGGCGCTGACCGATGAAAGCTTCTTGCCATTGCCCGATTCCTGCATTGATCGTGTCATCGTCGCCCACATCCTCGAAACTTCCGAGGCCATGCGTCCGTTCTTGCGTCAGATCTGGCGCGTCCTCACGCCGTCCGGCCGCCTCGTCGTCATCGCGCCCAATCGCACCAGCCTTTGGGCTCAATTCGAGACGACGCCCTTCGGTCACGGTACGCCCTTCTCGCGGTCGCAGCTTTCAAGACTGCTTTCGGACGCACTGTTTACGCCCACCGCGGCAACGACGTGCCTGCACATGCCGCCATTCGGCTCGCGCTACTTGCTCCGTAACGGTGCGCGTTGGGAAAGTTGGGGCCAAAAAGTCTGGCCGCAGCTCGCGGGCGTCCACTTGGCCGAGGCAACGAAGGAAGTCATGGCGCTGGCGCCCGATCGCGGCTTGCGTCAGCGCGTACCGGCTAAGTCGGTCCTGGTGCCGCGTGGGGCCGCATCAACAGGAAGATCGCGCCCTCAGCCGTAAGATTGTCCCAGTAGCCCGGCTCCGAAAGTTCGCGGATCTCGCCACCTTCTTCAACCGCCAGGGAACGCTCGATTTTCGCGTCGATCTCGCGCGTCAAGGCAACGAAATCGGCGATCGTGCAAAGATGAATATTGGGCGTCTCGTGCCACGCATGAGACAGCGTGCCGGTTCGCGGCATGCGCCCCGTGAGCGCCAGCTTCAACCGCACTTTCCAGAATCCGAAATTTGGAAACGAAACGATCACACGCTTGCCGATGCGCAACAATTGTTCGAGCACGGCCTTTGGTTGGCGCGTCGCTTGGATCGTTTGGCTCAAAATCACGAAATCGAATCCGGACGGCGGATACTCCGATAAGTCCGTGTCGGCATCGCCTTGAATGACCGAAAGGCCTTTGGCCACGCAGGCGTTCACGCCATGCTGGCTGAGCTCGATGCCGCGTGCATCGACGTTCTGCGTGCGCGCCAAATACTCGATCAACTCGCCGCTGCCACAACCGACGTCGAGCACCCGCGCCGAAGCCGGCACCATCTCGGCAATGCGAAGCAACTCTTTGCGCAACGGCGGCATCTTGGCGAGCATAGCTTAAACTCTACCCGCGCCAAGCCCGCGCGCCTGCGCCGCCGCATCGATGAACCCGCGCAATGTTTGGAACATCTCCGGCACATCCAGCAAAAAGGCGTCGTGACCTTTGTCGGTTTCGAACTCGACGAAACTGACATTGGCGCCGGCCGCGTTCAGCGCATGCACGATTTTCTTGCTTTCCGTCGTCGGAAACAACCAGTCGGACGTAAACGAGGCGATGCAAAATCGCGTCTTCGTGTTGCGAAACGCCTGCGCCAGAACCCCGCCGTAATCCGCCGCCAAGTCGAAGTAATCCATCGCGCGCGTGATGTAGAGATAGGAGTTCGCGTCGAACCGGTCGACGAAACTCAAACCCTGATGGCGCAGGTAACTCTCGACTTGAAAGTCAGCGTCGAAGCGATAGGACAACGCCTCGCGGTTCTGCAAATTGCGCCCGAACTTGCGGTGCAGTGCGGCTTCCGACAGATAGGTAATGTGCGCCGCCATGCGCGCGACCGCCAGGCCTTTGCTGGGATTCGTGCCCTTCGCAAAGTAGTCGCCGGCGTTCCATTCGGGATCGGCCATAATGGCTTGGCGGCCGACTTCGTGAAACGCGATGTTCTGTGCCGAATGCCGCGCCGCCGTCGCCAAAGGCAATGCCGAATAAACGCGCTCGGGATAACTCGCGGCCCACTGCAAGACCTGCATGCCGCCCATCGAGCCGCCGGCCACGCAAAACAAACTCTCGATCCCAAGATGATCGAGCAGCAATGCCTGCGCCCGCACCATGTCGCGAATAGTGATCACCGGAAAACTCAAACCCAACTGCGCGCCGTTGGCGGGGTTGATATCGTGCGGACCCGACGACCCCATGCAGCCTCCGACGACATTCGCGCAAATGACAAAGAAACGGTTGGTGTCGATAGGAAGTCCGGGTCCGACCATCGACGACCACCAGCCGGGCTTGCCCGTGACGGGATGCACACCGGCGGCGTATTGGTCGCCCGTCAACGCATGGCAAAGCAGAAATGCATTCGATTTTTGCGCGTTAAGTGTGCCGTAGGTCTTCCAGGCGATCGTTAACGGCGCCAACGCCTCGCCCGAATCGAGCGCCAACGGTCTGTCGGCCGGAAAGGTGTAGGACTCGCCCACGCCATCACCTGGCACGGCGGTAAGCGCCGATAATGGCTGAAACAAAGTGGACATTTGGCGTCGTGGGTCCGGCAAGCTAGAGACTAGACTTCGCAAAGCGGCGGGGATTGAGGGTCGCGTCCGGCCCCAAGTCAATGTTTTCTTTGCAGCCGCCCGAAGCCATGCACTAAGAAGACAGCCATGAAACCCGTACCAGGCATATTGGACATCGCGCCCTACATTGGCGGCCGCAACGAAGCGGCGGGCCACGCGCGCGTCTTCAAACTTTCGTCGAACGAATCGCCCCTAGGCCCAAGCCCCAAGGCCATCGAAGCGTTCAAAGCGGCTTCCGGCAGTCTCCATCTTTATCCCGAAGGCAGTGCGGCTGCATTGCGCGCCGCCATCGCGGACGTGTTCGATCTCAGCGCCGAGCGCATTGTTTGCGGCAACGGCTCCGATGAATTGCTGCACCTCTTGCCGCAAATCTATGCCGGCCCCGGCGACGAGGTCTTGTTCAGCGAACACGGCTTTCTAGTCTACAAAATCGCGGCCTTAGCCGCCAGCGCGGTGCCGGTCATCGCACCCGAACCCAACCTCGTCACCGATGTCGACGCGCTTCTTGCGCGCGCGACGCCGAAAACGAAGGTCGTGTTCGTCGCCAACCCGAACAACCCGACCGGCAGTTACAACACCGCCGCCGAGCTTCGCCGCCTGCGTGCAGGTCTGCCGAAGGAATGCCTGCTGGTGATCGACGCGGCCTACGCCGAATACGTCAATCGCAACGACTACGAAAGCGGGCTTGAATTGGCCGCGACGACCGAAAACACCGTTATGACGCGCACCTTCTCGAAAATTTATGGCTTGGCGGCGCTGCGCGTCGGCTGGGCCTACGGCCCACCTGGCGTCATCGACGCCCTCAATCGTATCCGCGGGCCGTTCAACGTCTCGACCGCCGGCCAAGCCGCCGCGATTGCCGCGATGCGCGACCGCGCGCATGTGGATGTCTGCGCCGCTCACAACGCGAAATGGCTGCATTGGTTGGCCGAGCGTATCACGGCGACCGGCCTCAAGGTTCGTTCGAGCGTCGGTAATTTTCTCCTGATCGAGTTTGAACCGACGGGCGCGAAGACCGCGGCCGCCGCCGACCAGTTCCTCATGCAACGCGGCGTCATCTTGCGCGGGGTTGCAGCCTACGGCTTGCCCAATTGCTTGCGTATCTCCGTTGGCACCGAGGACGGCAACAAGGCCGCCGTTTCGGCCCTCGAAGAGTTCATGAGCGCGACATGACCACACGCACGGGCCCGCTTTTCACGAAGGTTGCCCTCATCGGCGTCGGTCTCATCGGCGCCTCGATCGCGCACGCAGCGCGGCGCGGCGGTTTGGCCGCGCATATCGCTGGTCATGCCCGTTCGCCTGAAACGCGCAAACGAGCTGCCGAAATCGGTTTCTGTCATTCGATGCACGAGAACCCGGCCGACGCGGCGCGCGACGCCGATCTGGTTATTTTGTGCACGCCGGTCGGCGCCTTCGCGGCGGCGGCACAGGCGATCGCGCCCGCCCTAAAGCCTGGCGCCATCGTCACGGATGTCGGTTCGGTCAAGATGGCGGTGGTCCGCGATGTCGGGCCGCACATCCCTGACGGCGTCCACTTCATTCCCGGCCATCCGATCGCCGGCACCGAACATTCAGGCCCCGATGCGGGCTTCGCCGAGCTTTTCGACGGTCGTTGGTGCGTACTGACCCCGTTGCCGGGCACCGAAGAAGCCGCTGTTGAAAAGCTGAAATCGTTTTGGCGCGGCTGCGGTTCGCGGGTCGAAACCATGGACCCAAAGCACCACGACTTGGTTCTGGCGATCACAAGCCATGTGCCCCATCTCATCGCGTACAATATCGTCGGCACCGCTGATGATTTGGAGCAGGTCACACAAAGCGAAGTCATCAAGTTCTCGGCCGGCGGCTTCCGCGATTTCACGCGCATCGCCGCCTCCGACCCGACAATGTGGCGCGACGTTTTTTTGAACAACCGCGAAGCCGTACTCGAAATTTTGGGCCGCTTCTCCGAGGACTTGTCGCGACTCCAACGCGCCATCCGCTGGGGCGACGGCGACATGCTGTTCGATCTCTTCACCCGCACCCGCGACATCCGCCGCTCGATTATCGACGCAGGCCAAGACACGGCATCCGCGAACTTCGGCCGCGATCTCAAGAAGCCCTGATGACCTATTGAGCGGGCGGCGCAGGCGGTTGCAACTTCGCCACCGGCACCAAGCCCAGATAAACGTCGCCCTTGGTGATGCGTAGCGGAAACGATATCTGCCGTTCTGGATCGCCGCTGGCGAACGCCAGCAGGTCGAGCACGGGCTTCGCAACCGAGTGCGTTTCCTTGGTGATCCAGCCATAGGCTTCGAGAAGTTCGAGAATGCGCGGGTGGTTCCCGAGCTTTACTTGGAAATGACCTTCGGGCAGCGACTGCGCGTCGAGCTTGAATTCACCCGATACCAAAACTTTGATCCCACCCCAGTTCAATTCGAAACGCCTCAGATCAACAGGCGTTTCGGTAGTGCGCCACGCCGCCAACAACGTAGCCGCCGAAGCATCCGCAATATTGGTCGGAAATTTCAGTCCTGCGTCGATCGCAAAAAGGCTAACAGTCGGCCCTAGCGGCAAGTCGATCCGGCCCTGGACGGCAGCATTCTCGAGCTCCAACACAAGCTCGACACGCGCCATAAGCTCGCGCTCATTGGCCTCGCTCAAGTCTAAGTTAACCTTGGCATCCTCGACGATGACATTGAAATCGTCTGAATCGATCGTCGCTTTACCCGTCAGGCCCTCGACATCGACACCGATGTTTTGCACACCGCGGTCGGTTGCGATCGTCACCTGCGCCTTATCGGCCCGCCCCTCGGTCTGGAACCAACGGCCTTCCTTGCCGTAAAAGAAATGCTGCAGACCATCGAGAGAAAAGACGGCACGGTTCAGCGCCAGCGGCTGCACGTTTACGACCACGCGCTCGCCGCGCCACTCGGTCCCGCGGTCGGGCGCGGTAAACCGCGGCGCGGAGATGGTGGTCTCGACGCGGTACGGAAAGCCCTTAACTGTGAAGGCGCTCCACGTCAGCTCGCGCCCCAAAGAGGTCTGCTCGGTTTGAAACGCGAGCGCATTCTGGCGAATGCCGTCGGCAACGACCCGCCACCACCATCCGTAAGCAGCCAGCAACAACGCAAACAACGCAATCGTCACCAGCACCCACATCCACGAAAGATGAGTGACCGCTTGGCCGCGAAGTCGGGCGCCTGTACGTCGAAGACGGTCGAAAATGCCACTCACCTATGCGATCGCCGGCCGAGCCTGTTCCGGGTCATGCGACCCCGGCGCTCAAGCTTTACCCGCATCGCGAATAGCCACAATTCATACACGTGTCGCAGCCTTCAATGCGCGTGAGGCTGGGGCTGCTGCACCGCGGACAAAACTTGAAAGACCGTACCGCGCCGTTGCCGCCTGATGCGCCTGCCGGTTCGTCACCGCTCCGGACATCATCGACCCCGCTGGAAACGCGCTCGGCGATGCTTGCGACCTTCGGCTGCGCCACCGCCGACGGCGCTCGTGTCAGAAAACCGATCGCCAACATGTGTTCTTCGATGACGCCGCCGATGGCCGCCAAAAGCGATGGCACGTATTGCCGGTTCACCCACTGTCCGCCGCGCGGATCGAACACCGCCTTAAGTTCTTCGACCACAAACGAGACATCGCCGCCGCGCCGGAACACCGCGCTGATCATGCGCGTCAACGCAACTGTCCAGGCATAGTGCTCCATATTTTTGGAGTTGATGAATATCTCAAACGGCCGCCGCCGCCCGCTTTCGATGATATCGTTGATCGTGATGTAGATGGCGTGATCCGTTTCGGGCCACCGCACTTTGTAAGTCGCCCCCGGCAGCGCTTCGGGCCGATCCAGAGGGCGTGTCATGTAAACGACGCCCCCCTCGCCCGGCATTGGCTTTGCGCGCGCAACTGGCGGTGCAAATATGTCGGATGCGGTCTCGCCGCGGGCGCCCCCCGCGGTCGAGCCTGTAGGGCGTGTCTCGTCCAGGCTCAAAATAGCGCCCGTGATATCGTTCGGACGCCAAGTCGTGCAGCCTTTGCAGCCGCTCTCGTAGGCGCGCAGATAAATGTCCTTGAACGCATCGAACGAGATATCGGCCGGACAGTTCACGGTCTTTGAAATCGAACTATCGACATATTTTTGCGCCGCCGCCTGCACTGCGATATGCGCTTCCGGCGTCAACTCCTGTGCATTGACGAAATAGTCGGGCAGGGGCCCTTCACCATGCAATTCGCGGTACCGGCGATAGGCGAAATCCTCGACCCGCTCCTCCGTCCGTTCGCCGCCCGCGCGTGTGATTTTCCGTTTGTAGGCATAAGCGAACACGGGTTCGATCCCGCTCGACGCGTTTTCAGCCAAAAGCGAAATGGTTCCCGTCGGCGCGATCGACGTCAGCAACGCGTTGCGGATGCCGTGCAGCGCAATGGATGTCCGAACGTCTTGCTCGATCTCGCGCACGGTTTGCCCGGCTAGAAACTTTTCGCGATCGAACAGCGGGAATGGCCCCTTCTCCGCCGCCAACGCGCTCGACGCGGCATAGGCGGCACGCCGGATAGTTTTGAACCAGCGCTCGATCAACGTCACCGAGGGCGCGCTGCCGTAGCGTACCTGGCACATGATGAGCGCATCGGCCAGCCCCGTAACGCCAAGCCCAATGCGCCTTTTGGCTTTCGCCTCGCGCTCTTGCGCCGGCAACGGATAATTCGAAACGTCGACCACATTGTCGAGAAAGCGCACCGCAACCCGCGTCAGAGCGTCCAACTCGATCTCGTCGAGGGCGGCATTCTCGGTGAACGGCTCTTTGATCAGCGCCGCAAGATTGATCGACCCCAGCAGACACGCCCCATAGGGCGGCAGCGGTTGTTCTCCGCAAGGGTTCGTTGCGGCGATCTGCTCCGCGTACCACAAATTATTGCGCTGATTGATGCGGTCGATAAAGACGACCCCGGGCTCTGCATAGGCATAAGTCGACGCCATAATACGGTCCCACAGCCCGCGCGCCGACACCGTACGATAGACCTTACCATCGAACACCAAGTCCCACGGCTCATCGTCCTTCACCGCCGTCATGAACTTATCGGTCACAAGCACCGAAAGATTGAAGTTGCGCAATCGCTCGCGGTCGCGTTTGGCTTCGATGAAATTCTCGATATCGGGATGGTCGCAGCGCAACGTCGCCATCATCGCGCCGCGCCGCGACCCTGCCGACATGATCGTGCGGCACATCGCGTCCCACACATCCATGAACGACACGGGCCCCGAGGCGTCGGCGCCGACGCCTTTGACGACCGCACCCGACGGCCTGAGCGTCGAAAAATCGTGTCCGATACCGCCGCCTTGCTGCATCGTCAGTGCGGCTTCTTTCAGATTGTCGAAAATGCCGCCCATATCGTCGGGGATGGTTCCCATGACGAAGCAATTGAACATCGTGACCGATCGGCCGGAGCCTGCACCTGCGAGCACGCGACCCGCCGGCAGGAACCGAAATCCGCGCAGCGCCCGCAAGAACTCGTCGCTCCAACGCGCCCGCAGTTCCGGCTTTTCCGCCATCGCGACGGCACCCGCGACACGCGACCAAGTCTCCTCAAGCGAGGTTTCCTCTTTGTGGACCCCCGCGCCCTTCAGCCGATACTTCAAGTCCCAAATTTGGTGGGAGATATCGGCGAGTTGTTTCATCGAAGGCGCGTCCCCAAAGCTGAGCCACGAAAGATAGCCGATCAAAGCGAAACACGCAAGGATTTGTTCTTGTTATGTTCAGATCTCGGATTCGCTAACCTATTGCTATTATTGGTAAAATTAGGAAACCAAAGAAACCGTACTCGGTGCGACAGACGATGACGGTGGTTGGAATCCGCCTTCCGCCAACAAGCGCGCAGTGCCCTCTTCTATACGCTTCTGCAGCTCGGCCATAAATTCCGGTCGCTTCAAACCGGGCGCGATGGCCGGCAAAAATTCGACAATAATCCGACCGGGTTTTCGCATTAACCCGCGCCGCGGCCAAAACAGGGCTGAGTTATGGATGACCGGCACACACGGCAAGCCCAACGCCGAATAAAGCGCCGCAACTCCG
>JAIOQG010000309.1 GCA_021413465.1 Alphaproteobacteria bacterium
ATCCGCTTCACCGTGGCGATCTTCATCTCACGGTCAAACACACGAAGCTTCTTAGACACCAGCTCTCCTCCCGAGAACTGTCTCCTATTTATCGTGTCTCACTTTTGGGGTGCATTCCATTATAGTGTCCCGGCAGTTCGCCTGGACACCAAATTCGCACCCACCTCAAGAAGACGCCGGCCAGGGTTCCCCGACGAAGCCAGGACCTGATAGCCGGGCTCGAACGCACCGGTCTTGGCGCGGTGTCTTGGCTTTTGGTCTTGGTTTCGAGTCTTGGCGAAAAGTCTTGCTGAACGTGCCGAGGCAACCGCCGGTGCCGTGAGCACGGTCGCCTGCGACAGAATGGTTGCCATTTTGTTCTTGACAATTTCGGCGTTTTCGGCGATATTCGGCGCTCAATCTCAGTATTGGTCGAGATGCGCCCGCCCCAACCCGGCGGGCGTTTTTCGTTGTTGGATCAAGGCCGATGTCCCTACTGTCCAAGCGCACGCCGGCGCGCGACATAACGTTTTTCTTGGGCCTGGCGAATGCGCATGCCGTCGCCGCCGCCTGCCGCGCCTCCGGCTATGCGGTGCCCAGCGTTTATCGCTGGCGCAAGGACGACGCCGACTTCGCTGCGCGTTGGAACGATGCGCTCGTGATGGCGGGCGATTTGTTGGAGGAAGAAGCCGATCGTCGCGGGCGGCTCGGCATCGACCAGCCCGTCTTCTATCAAGGGCGAAACGTCGGCACAAAGAAGCGATATTCCGATCCGCTTTTGATGGCACGGCTAAAGGCCGTCCGTCCGGAGTATCGCGAGCGATCGAGTGCACCTTCGCCATTCGCCGCGCCGCCGGTGCAAACCGTTGTCGTACGCGACTTCTTGATGGAGCACGAAGTGCTCAACCTGCTCTCGGCCGGCAAACTCTCGCTGGACGCGCTCAGCGAAAGCGCCCGCGGCCGCATCGAAAAACTTCGCAACGAAAAGGAAAAATGAACGGCAACCGCGATTCCGGCACACCGATATGAGAAGGCCATTGCCTTCTCACCCTTCTCACAAAAGAGGCTGCAATTGCGCGGGTCTCGCGCCGGATTGGACGAGCCGTTCGCTCAAACCTTCTCGCAAGGCGCCGGCTTCGCGACAGGCGTGTGGGCTTCCCTCTCGGAGTGCCGCAACTTCGCTAAAGTTGGGGCAGGTGCTAATTAGGCAATCGCGGCTCGAACCGCGTTCGCGCGATGCCGGCGTGGTCCCGCGAACTCTCACGTCACGGCTCCACGCCCAACTCCCGCAGCTGCGCCTTCAACTTCGCGACCGTTTGCTCGTCGCCGGGATGCCGCGCGAGCGCCTCGCGGAAGTCCGCTTCGGCCTGCGCCTTCTTACCCAACTTCTGATAGGCCGTGCCGCGAAACACGAACCCCCAATAGTCGTCTGGGTCCGCTTTGATCGCTTCGGTGTGTTCGGCGATCGCCTTTTGGTACTCGCCCCGCCGCGCGAACAGCAGACCGCGATAGTTCATCGCCGCCGCATCGCGCGGGTTCGCCTTGATCGCATCGGCAAAGAAGGCGAGCGCGACATCGATCTCGTCGCCCGCCTTCTTAAGATGCGCGCATTTGACGACGTCGTCCTCGACCTTGGGCAGCGTCTTGCCGCACGCCTTTTCGCTGGCGAACGGGCCGCCTTGAAGTGCGAGCGTCGGAAAAATCTCGATCCGGTACCAACCGGCGCGCGTCCAGCCGGTCTCGGCAGCCGCAGCCCCGGCGAAAACCAAAAGCAACGCCACGAACACAACCCGCCGCATGAGGTGCCCTCCGAATCGAACGCGCAAGAGTGCCGCAATCGACCCGCACCCGTGAAGATCTGACACTCCTGGAAGTCCGCGCTCCTAGGTGTGACCGTTCTTCCACTCTGCGCTCTACTTTGCCGCCACGCGCGCAACCCAAGCCCCAAGCTTCGCCACCACCTCCGCGCGGTTCGTCTCGTTCAGCATCTCGTGCCGCCCATCCGCATAGAAATCGTGCGACACGTCCTTGATCCCCGCCGCGCGATAGCGCTCGATCAGCGGCGTCAGCCAGGCGAGCCCGCCATTGAGCGGGTCCTTGTCGCCGGAAAAAACATAGATCGGCAGCTCGGCGCGAATGCGTCCCAACGCACCGGTCTCGAACAACGGCGCCGCCGCCGTGAAGATCGACACCATCGACGATGCGTTCATCGAAAACCCGCACAGCGGATCGGCGATGTATTTATCGACCTCGCGCGCATCGCGGCTCAGCCAATCGAACTTCGTGCGCGCGGGCTCGAACGGCGCGTTGAACACCTCAAGCCCCGCGCCGTTCGGATCGGGCGGCGGCAACAAATCGAGCGCCGCCGAACCCGACAGCACCGCGCCGTCGATCAAACCGCTATGGGTCACGAGATAAATCTGCGCTGCGAACGAGCCCATCGAATGGCCGAGCAGGATGAGCGGCACGCCCGGGTGTTCGCGCCGCGCAAGCGCGCTCAGCCGCGCCATGTCGTCGACGACGGCGCTAAACCCGCCCGGCCCGAAATCGCCCAAGGCCTCCCGCGTCGGTGCGGTCTTGCCGTGACCGCGATGGTCGTTGGCATAGATCTCGACGCCCGCCTCGCGCAGCGGTTTCAGCGGCTCGAAATACCGCGCCGCGTGCTCGCCCATGCCATGCGAAATCTGCAGCACCGCCTTGACCCGCCCGACCGCGGGCCAACGATAAGTTGCAATGGACGTGCCGTCGGCACCCTGAAACCGGAAGAGATGTTGATCGTCGCTCATGGGCCAAAGTTTAGAGCGCGGAATGCGCCTCAAGGCAATCCAAGCGCGCCTCCGGTGGGAAATTGAAATCGCAGCGTCGAAACAACAACCCCACCGCCCCCGCTGCGGGGCGGTCGATACGCGGAGCGCAGCGACGCCGGATCGGGTGGGGGGACACCGGCGGCATTGAGTCCCCCCACCCGATCCTTCAAGCCCTGACGGGCTCGAACGCTCGACCGCCCCGCAGAGGGGGCGGTAGTGGTGATTTTGCGATGCTCACGAAAATCCTGTTCGTAACCTAAGATCCAAATATCCGCCCAACGCCGTCCCGCCGAAGTCCTCGACCTTTCGCCTGCGAACCATGTATAGACCCGTCCCAACACGAACAGATCCGGGCCGCCGATGGCAAAAGACGACAAGAAAACCGCCGACATCGCCAACCTGACCTTTGAACTGGCGCTGCAACAGCTCGAGCAGAT
Organism: Alphaproteobacteria bacterium; assembly: GCA_021413465.1. Taxonomy (GTDB): domain Bacteria; phylum Pseudomonadota; class Alphaproteobacteria; order Micropepsales; family Micropepsaceae; genus SZUA-430. Next base: position 3,224 of record JAIOQG010000309.1, read on the forward strand.
CGTGCAGCAGCTGGAAAAAGGCCAAGTGCCGCTCGAAGATTCGATCGCGATCTACGAACGCGGCACGGCGCTCAAAGCCCATTGCGAGGCGAAATTGCGCGATGCCGAAGCCCGCATCGAAAAGATCGTCATCGGTCCGGGCGGCGCCGCTTCGCGAAACTGCGCGATGCCGAAGCCCGCATCGAAAAGATCGTCATCGGTCCGGGCGGCGCCGCCTCCACCGTGCCCTTCGATCAAAACTAAGCGGCAGACCTCATGACGATCGCACCCATCGAACCGGCGCTGAAAGAAGCCGGCATCTTCATGGAAGTGGCCCTGGGCGAATTCCTGCCCGAGCCGTTGGGTCCCCAAGCGCGCGTCATCGAAGCGATGCGCTATGCCACCCTCGACGGCGGCAAACGCGTGCGCGCCTTCCTGGCGCTGCAATCGGGCCGCCTTTTCGGCGTCGATCGCACCGCCATGTCGCGCGTGGCAAGCGCCGTCGAATGCGTCCACGCCTATTCGCTCGCGCACGACGATCTGCCGGGCATGGACAATGACGACGTGCGCCGCGGCAAACCTTCAACCCACAAAAAGTTCGACGACGCCACCGCCATCCTCGCCGGCGACGCGCTGCTCACCCATGCCTTCACGCTGCTGGCGAGCGCCGACACCCATCTCGATCCGCATGTGCGCTGCGATCTCGTCGCGCGCCTCGCACAGGCCGCGGGCTGTCACGGCATGGTGGGAGGCCAGATGATGGACATGGGCGCCCAAGGCGACATAACCGACATCGGCCAAGTCACGCGCCTGCAGCGTTTGAAGACCGGCGCTCTGATCTCCTTCGCCTGCGAGTCCGGCGCCATCATGGGCAAAGCGGCACCCCATATGCGCAGCGCGCTCAACAATTACGCGCAGGATTTGGGCCTCGCTTACCAAATCGCCGACGACTTGCTCGACGCCGAAGGCGACCCCTCGGTAATGGGCAAAGCGGCAGGCAAAGACCAAAAGGCCGGGAAGGCGACGTTTGTCACAATATTGGGCGTCGAGCGCGCCCGCGCCCAGGCGCAATTGCTGGCGACTCAAGCCACCGCCCATCTTGAAGTCTTCGACGAAAAAGCCGACCTTTTGCGCGGTATGGCCGCCTATGTCGTTAACCGGCGCGCGTAAATGCCGCGAGAAACGTAAGGACATGCGCGTTACGTTATTTGTCATGACGGCAGCCAATTTTCGTTAGGTCCCCAGATCTCCTCAGGTCAAATGGCCCCGCACACACCGCTTCTCGACAAAGTCAAAGTCCCTGCCGACATGCGCAATTTTTCGCGCGATGAGCTCAAGCAATTGGCTCATGAACTACGGCAGGAAACGATCGACGCCGTCT
>JAIOQG010000022.1 GCA_021413465.1 Alphaproteobacteria bacterium
CGTGAGCCGTCGAAGCGTCACCCGAATCTTGCTCAGGCACGAGTCTTGGTCTCGATCACGTAGGGATTAGGGATGCCCATTTCCGAAAGCATGGCCGTTTCCAAGCGCTCCATCAAGCGCGCCTCGCGCTTCGTTTGATGATCAAAACCAAGAAGGTGTAAAAACCCATGTAAAATCATATGCTTAACATGGTTAACAAATTTCTTGTCTTGTTTCGTTGCTTCAAGTGCAAGGGTCTCGAACGCGAGCGCCATGCCACCCAGGGGCTGCGACGGGTCGGGAAACGAGAGCACGTTGGTGGGCTTGTTCTTGCCCCGAAATCTCAAGTTAAGCTCACGAACCCTTTCATCATCCGTCAAAACGACGACGACCGTTCCGGAGACGGCAGGGTCGATTTCCGGAAATTTTGCACTTTGCAGCAGCGTTCGCCGCGCTTCGAGCTTTGCCCGGGGCCAGGCAAGGCGCCAGGCCGAATGGTCGATCCGAGTCTCGACCGCAAGGCCCGGTCGCGCCATTACGTGCCGCGCTTGGGGTGAGATCCGCGTGCGGCATCGCGCGCGGCATATGCTCGAACGATCCTCTGCACCAAGGGATGGCGAACCACGTCATCTTCGGTGAATTCGGTGAACGCAACGCCTTCCACACCAACCAGCACGGCGCGCGCATCCGACAGTCCAGACACTTGCCCCGGCGGAAGATCGGTTTGGGTTGGATCGCCGGTCACAGCCATCCGCGCGCCCTCACCAAGTCGCGTCAGGAACATCTTCATCTGCTGCGGCGTGCAATTTTGCGCTTCGTCCAGAATTACATAGCTGTGCGCCAACGTTCTCCCACGCATGAATGCCAAGGGAGCGACTTCGATCACACCCTCGTCTATCCTGCGCTCAATCTGCTCCGCCGGCAGCATGTCGTGTAAAGCGTCGTAAAGCGGGCGCAGATACGGATCGACCTTTTCTTTCATATCGCCTGGCAAGAAACCCAACCTCTCACCTGCCTCGACCGCCGGCCGCGATAGGATCAGACGATCGACTTCTCCGCGGGCCAAAAGACTGACACCCATCGCAACCGCCAAATAGGTCTTGCCGGTTCCGGCGGGCCCCAAACCGACCACAAGATCGTGGGCGGCGAGCGCTTCCAAGTAACGCGCTTGCATCGGCGTACGGGGTCGAATGACACGCTTGGGTGTCGTCACATTCGTACCGTTCGAAACGACAGAATCCGAGCCCAGTCCAAGGCGAATCGCCCGATCGACATCCGTTGCCGACAGTTCGTGCCCGCCTGCGGCATGCGAGTAGAGATCGCGCAATACCTGCGCCCCATGCGCGCGCGCAGTCGTGGTGCCGTTGATGATCAGATGATTGCCGCGATGCGTGATTTCTATGTTCAACTTGCGCTCAATCTCGGCCAAATGCCGGTCGTGCGCGCCCACGACGCGGGCTATGGCCGCATTGTCTCCGAACTCAAGATGCGTCGCTTGGGCGTCCTCGCGCGGCTTCTTGTCCCGGCCTTTCACGATGCCACCATGGCGAGTTGGCCGCCGTTGGGACGCGCCATCACAAGCTCTGCAGTTACGCTGCGCGGCATGGCTTCGGTCACGCGCACAGGCACGATGTCGCCGATCGCATGCTCCGGTGCGAACACATGAACGGGTTGAAGATGTGGGCTTCGGCCGATCAACTGCCCGGCATAACGGCCGGGCCGCTCGAACAAGACGTCGAAGCTCTTGCCCAATAGACTGCGCGCAAAGCCGCTCGTTTGCTCGTTCAGGATCGCTTGCAGTCGTTCGAGCCGTTCCGCCATGACCTCTTCCGCAACCTGTTTTCGCGCCGATGCCGCCGGGGTGCCCGGACGCGGCGAATATTTGAACGAAAACGACTGCGCAAATCCGATATCGCGAACGAGCGCAAGCGTCGCCTCGAAATCACTGTCGCTTTCGCCCGGATAGCCGACGATGAAATCCGACGACAGCGCAATATCGGGTCGCGCCGTCTGAATGCGCGCCACAAGCCGCCGATAGTCGTCGGCCGTATGGCCGCGATTCATCGCGTCGAGGACGGCGTCCGATCCCGACTGTACTGGCAGATGCAAGAAAGGCATCAACTTCTCTTCATCCGCATGCGCGGCGATCAGGTCGTCATCCATGTCGCGCGGATGGCTCGTCATGTAGCGCAAGCGTTTCAGTCCATCGATCTGGGCAAGTTTGCGAATAAGTCCGCCAAGTCCGGTCGCAGTACCATCGGACCCTGCCCCGTGATAGGCATTGACGTTCTGGCCGAGCAACGTGATCTCGCGCACGCCGAGATCGACGAGCTGCCGCGCTTCGACTTCGATTTGCGCGACCGGCCGCGAGTACTCTGCGCCACGCGTGTAAGGCACGACGCAAAACGTGCAAAACTTGTCGCAACCTTCTTGCACCGTCAGAAACGCCGTCGGCCCTTGCGCGGCTGAAGGTTTGGGTAACGAATCGAACTTGTCGATCGCTGGAAACTCGGTATCCAGCACTTTGCCGCCGCGGCCAAGCTTCGCCACCATCTCCGGCAGGCGATGATAGACTTGCGGCCCCAAGACAATGTCGACGAAATCGACGCGCCGCATGATCTCCTCGCCTTCGGCCTGCGCGACACACCCCGCAACCGCGATGACCATGCGCTCGCCCTGAGCGGCCTTGTCGCTCTTCAACGTCCGCAATCGCCCAAGTTCGGAATAGACTTTCTCCGCCGCCTTCTCGCGAATATGGCACGTGTTCAGAACCACCATGTCCGCGCCTTCGGGCGTGTCCGTGAGGGCATAGCCGTGCGGCGCCATGACATCCGCCATACGGGTGGAGTCATAAGCATTCATCTGACAACCATAGGACTTGATGAAAAGCTTGCGGGTCACGAGGTCAGCATACTAACGGTTCGAGCAATGGAAAAAGCGGCCGGTCTTATGGGCCACACTTTGGCCAAACTCAAGCCGCGCTCGCCTGTAAGCCATTCTCGGGAACCGGCGGCAGATCGATGGGCTCGTCTTCATAGGCGGGGCCTGCCGCTCCCGGGCGGCCCGCCAAGGCATGAGCCACGCCTTCGGCGACGAGCTTCTCACACGCCACCGCAAGCTCTTTGCGCGACGGAAACTGATCGACTGTCATGGGCGGATGGTAGTGCACCATGACGTCGATGGGCCCAAGACAGAACGCCTCCCACAAATGCGGCACGAGATCCATGTCGCCATACCACGCAAAGAACGGCCGCAACTCGCGACCCATGGGCATGCCGTGCAGCCGTGTATAAGCCACCGAAACAGGCTGCACGACGACCCGCCGCATTTGCCCGTCCGTGCCCCGCACCATGGCTTCTGCCGAACCCAACAGCGAACTCTTGAAGGTCAGCACCCGGTTACCGTCGCTGGATGTTCCTTCGGGAAATAGAACGATCGTCCCGCCCTCTTCCAGCCGCTCGCGAATCCGATCCCGCTGTTCACCGGCTTTACTGCGTCGCTCGCGGTCGACAAAGACGGTCCGCACCAACTTGGATAACGGACCGAAGAATGGCCACGTCGCCACCTCCGACTTGGCGACGAACGAAACCGGTATGACCGCCGCCAACACCGGCATATCGAAATAGGACGTGTGATTGGCGGCGAGCAGAACGCCGCGTTCCTTGTATGGGCGGCCATACGTCTCGATCCGAACGCCCATCAACCGGCAAAGCGCGCGTGCGAACTGAATGGGCAGCCAATCCCGCATGGCCCAATTGAATTTCAGCGCCATGGTTTGGAAGATGACAAACCAAGCGGTGAGTATCAAAAACCCTATGGCAATGCCGACGCCGCGAATGATGCGCATGATTATTTGCCGCCCATCACTTCTTGCGCCCCGGCTTGTCGTCCTTTTCGCTCCCGCCAAGCGGAACGGCGTAAAGCTCCAGCCGGTGATCGACCAACTTATAGCCAAGCTTTTCCGCGACCTGTCGTTGCAGCTCTTCGATCTGATCGTTGTGGAATTCGATCACCTTCCCCGACTGCACGTCGATCAAGTGGTCATGATGCTCGTCGGACAACTCCTCGAACCGTGATCGACCATCTCGAAAATCGTGACGCTCCAAGATGCCGGCTTCTTCGAGAAGACGCACCGTCCGATACACGGTCGCAATACTGATATGCGGGTCGATCGCAACCGCGCGACGATGCAGCTCCTCCGCGTCCGGATGATCGTGCGATTCCGACAGAACGCGTGCAATCACGCGGCGCTGGCCCGTCATGCGCAACCCTTTGTCGATGCACAGCTTCTCGATGCGATCCATCGTTCACCCAGATCCTATGACGGGCATTTGCCCATCAGTTCCTTTTAGTCGATTCCGTTCCAGACCGAAAGGATAACGCATGTCCCTCCACGATGTCCGGGCTTGCGTCTGAGAGCGGCTTTCGCATGACAATAGCGTCGGCAGCAAGCAAACCATGGCGATAATAGGCCGCTCGACGCCCCACGGCGACAAAGCCGGTCTTTTGGTAAAGCGAGAACGCCGCAGCGTTATTCTCGCTGACCTCAAGAAACATCTCCCCACTTGCCCGGCCGGCGGCGATGCAGCAGGCGGCGTCCAGCAACGCACGCCCCAATCCGCACTTTCGCGCGCTCTCCGCCACGCAGAACGTCAGCACTTCGGCTTCGCCGGCAACGGTGCGAACCAAAATGAATCCATCCGGAAGAAACTGATCGGTTCTTGCCCCCACCACCACGAACACTTCGCTTCGAGACAGCAACGAAACAAACGCAGCCTCCGGCCACGGATCCACAAGCGCGCCCGCATGCAAGCGCGCAAGCACACCCGCGTCCTCTCGACCACCCAGCCACAAGTGAGGGGCTGCGCTCATGTCGGCAGGCGCGCGTCCGGTGCGCGCAGATAGGCTGCATCGGGCGGATACATATTCGGATCGGCCACCGCCGCCCGCCGGGCAAGCAGTTTCGTATCGATCCGCGCGATCAATTCCACCTTTGCTGAGCCGTCGAAGGCACTACGAACTAGCCCCGCTCCCGACCCGGTGAAAACGGCGGGGGCCTTCAAGTGCTCTCGCACGACACGCGCTGCGCTCTTGATCGACATAAGCCCAGCCGCGGTGATCGGCTCCAACGACGCACTGAAAAGCTGCAGATAGACTTCGCCCCGTTTCGCGTCTACCGCCACAGCAACGGCCGCGCCCGGGTTGTCACGTCCAACTTGTGCCGCAAGACACTCGAGTGTCGTGAACCCAAGAACGATCGCACCCGTCGCAATGCGAAGCCCCTTGGCAAAAGCAAGACCGACCCGAACGCCTGTAAAGGCACCGGGGCCAACCGTCACCGCGACGCGAGAAAGTTGCTCGTATTGAACATCGGCCTTGGAAAACATCTCGGCGACCGCAGGCGGCAATGTCTCGGCTTGCGTTCCCGGCGGATTGTCAGCCTCAAAGGCCGCGATAGCATCACCGTTGGCTGTTGCAAGAGCGGCACTCACCACCCCGAACGACGTATCGATCGCCAATACGACGCGACCTTTCATACGATTTGGCATGCCTCGTCGAAGGCCAAACGCGGCGAGCGTGCAAACACCCCGCTCGCGTCGCCGTAACCGATGGCGCAGATGAAATTCGACTTGACGTCGCTGCTTGGAAAAAACGCCTTGTCCACACCGGCATTGTCGAATCCCGACATCGGTCCGCAGTCGAGCCCCAACGCCCGCGCCGCCAACATCAGATAAGCGCCCTGCAACGTTCCGTTCCGCACCGCAGTCGTTTCGATCAGCTTGTCATTGCCGACAAACCAAGCCCGCGCGTCCGTATGAGGAAATAACTGAGGCAGTTTTTCGTAAAACTTGAAATCGTGACCGATGATCGCTGTCACCGGAGCCATCATGACCTTCGCGACGTTGGCGGGCGCCAAGTGCGGCTTCAATCGCTCTTTTCCCTGGTTGGTGGTCACGAATACGAGTCGAGCGGGCGAGCAATTTGCGCTCGTAGGTCCCATCCGCAACAAATCGTAGATGGCACGCAGCAGCGTTTCCGATACCGGCTTATCTTGCCATTTGTTTTGCGATCGTGCCGCACGAAACAGCTGATCGAGCGCTTCGTCCGATATGGCGTGATGGTTCAAGGAAATCCCCATGCGGGTTTGGGAGGGCCGTTCGCTGAGCTTGTATCAACACTCGACTTCCGGGGGAAAGGCTTTCGCGCGGACACTTAGGCCGAAACCGCCTCAACGCCGTTCACTTCTGGGATGTAATGTCGCAGCATGTTCTCAATGCCGTTCTTCAGTGTCGCGGTGGAAGACGGACAACCTGCGCACGAGCCGCGCAAACTCAAGAAAACGGTTCCGGATTTGCCTTCGAAGCCGCGAAAAATAATGTCTCCGCCATCCTGCGCCACGGCCGGCCTGACGCGTGTGTCCAAAAGCTCCTTGATCTGAACCACAATTTCTTCGTCGGCGGCATCGTAGTCCTCCGAGGGCGTTGCTTGCACAACTTCGCCTTCCAAGATCGGCAAGTTCTTCGTGAAATGCTCCATGATCGCGCCCAAGATCACCGGCTTGAGTTGAGGCCAATCGCCTCCAGATTTGGTGACTGTGATGAAGTCGTTACCCAACATCACACCCGACACGCCGTCGATATCGAACAGTCGCTGGGCCAATGGGGATTTTGCTGCCGAAGCCGGCGTCGGAAAATCGGCAACCCCATCGCCAAGCACGGACCGGCCGGGTAGGAACTTCAGCGTTGCTGGATTTGGCGTCGATTCTGTTTGGATGAACATTTTTTTCTCGCACACATCTGGCAGTGGTGAATCCCAACGCCAGCAGCCTATATAGGGGAATGCTGAGGATAGACATTTGGCGGTTGAGCAACAAAGTCAAGGCAAGTTGAAACTGGGCGCGCTCGCGGACTCGCAGGCCGCGCACTTCCTCGCCGATCACCGGGGCCAGAGCCTGACGATTGAAGCCATTGTTGAGGGACTTGCGACCCACGCCATCGGCGACGGCGTCCCGCTGATGCGTATGTCCGTGAGCTTGTCGGACTACCACCCGGAACTCATCGGCCGTGCCTACGCCTGGAGCAAGACGCAGGGCATAGAAATCACCGACCGTGCCTACACGCCCAAACGCAGCGAAACCTACATGGGTAGCCCAATTAGGGTTATTCATGAGGGCGCTGACGCATTACGCCGCCGCCTTGAAGGACCCGAGGCGGTGCTCGACTTTGCCATCGCCCACGAACTGAAGGCCCAAGGCGCAACCGACTACATCGGCATGGCCCTGACCTTCAGCGACGGCACGCGGCATTTCGTTTCATGGGTCACCGACCGGGCCGGCGGTTTTTCGACGGCGGAACTGACCTATTTCGATCTTCTCCTGCCGCTGATGTGCATGCGCTTCGAACTGGCCCATGCGCGGCGTATCACCGAGCAGCTGCTGAACACTTACCTGGGAAGCGACGCGACGCGCCGCATTATGTCCGGCGATATCCGCCGCTCGTTGGGCGAGGACATCGCGGCCGTGATTTTCTACTGCGATCTCCGCGGTTTCACCCGCCTAACCGACACACTGCCGCCAAGCGATGTCATCGCGGTATTGGGTGAGTACTACGACGCTGTCGCCGGCGCCGTTCGCTTGCACGGCGGCGATGTCATCAAAATGATCGGCGACGGCATGATCGCGATCTTCCCGGTGCGCGACGGCATGGATCCCGGCAAGGCCGCGCGCGAAGCCGTCGATGCCGCCCGCGACGCGCGCGCAAGCCTTGAAGCCATCCCGCCGGAGCGATTGCCCGAGGGTGTCGACAAGCTGGCGGCGGGGTTCGCATTGCACGTCGGTCAAGTCACCTTTGGCAACATCGGCAGCAAGGATCGTTTGGACTTTACGGTGATCGGACCCGCCGTAAACGAGGTCACGCGCGTCGAGCCATTGACCAAAGTTCTTGGACACTCGCTGCTCATGTCGGCGGATTTCGCGAAACTGCCCTCGGGCCTCAGCCTCAGATCGCTGGGCTTCCACGTCCTACGCGGCGTTCGCAGCCCGCGCGAGATATTCACGACGAGCGACTGACCCGATGCCGCTCATGCCAAGGCATCGATCGCTTCGTCGCTCAGACCGCCGGGAACGATCGTCACGGGAATCGGATAGGCTTGCTGGGACTGCTGCGCCACGAGTGAGACCAACGGCCCAGGGCCTTCACGCCCGGTTCCAGCTCCCAGAACCAAGATGCTGATGTCTGGATCCTCCTTGAGTAGCGCCATCAGCACCTCGTGCGGTTTGCCTTCCCGGATGATCAATTCCGGATAAAGACCGCCCACCCGATTAACCTCGCACGCCGCGTCGTACAGCAACTTTTCAGCCTCTTGCAGCGCCTCGTCGCGCATCGCGTCCTCTACTGAACGCCAGTGCTGAAAATCTCCCGGAATGACAACCGTTAGCAGTGAGACGATACCGCCCGTATGCCCCGCCCTTCGCGAAGCAAAGCGCAAGGCCTTGCGGCATTCGGGCGACTGATCGACGACGACCATGAATTTTCGGCGATGGCGTGAGGTCGTGTGAGGTGGGGTTCCGGGCTCAGGCATGGGCACCACGATGCCACGTCCACCCGTTAACCCTCAAGCCTCAAAGGTTAGCCCACAAATCCGACAACGCGCCTGACATCGGCCAGCACCGGCGCTGCAAGTGCGCGCGCCTCATCTGCACCCTTCTTTAGTAACCGGTCGATCTCCGCCGGGTCGCTCAGCAATCGCCGCATTTCATCTGCGATCGGGACAAGCTTAGCGACGATCAAATCCGATAAAGCGGACTTTAGGGTCGAGAACTGCGCGCCGCGAAATTGATCGATCACCGACTGCTTCGACTGCTCGCCGAACGCGGCAAAAATCGAAATCAAGTTGTCGGCTTCGGGCCGCCCTTCCAAATCTTTTTCCGTTTCCGGTAACGGCAGCGTATCGGTCTTCGCTTTGCGCAGCTTCTGCACGATCGAATCGGCGTCGTCGGTCAGGTTGATCCGCGAGTAATCCGAAGCATCGGATTTCGACATCTTGGCCGTTCCATCGCGAAGGCTCATCACGCGCGTTGCCGGACCCGTAATGATCGGCTCCGGCACGGGAAAGAAATTGGGAACGCCGAAATCGTTGTTGAATTTTTGTGCAATGTCGCGTGCGAGCTCGACGTGTTGCTTCTGATCTTCGCCCACAGGCACATGAGTCGCCCTATAGGCCAAAATATCGGCCGCCATCAGCACCGGATAGGTGAACAGCCCGACGCTCATCGCTTCACGGTTTTTGCCTGACTTTTCCTTGAATTGCGTCATACGGTTGAGCCAGCCGATGCGGGCGACGCAATTGAAAATCCAAGCGAGTTCGGCGTGCGCCGAGACTTGGCTTTGATTGAAAATAATCGACCGCGCCGGATCGACGCCGCTTGCAATGTAAGCCGCCGCCACTTCGCGCGTCGCTTGCGCCAACAATTTCGGATCCTGCTCCACCGTAATCGCGTGCATATCGACCACGCAGTAGATGCACCGATGCAGTTCTTGCAGCTTCAGCCAATTCCGAATCGCACCTAAATAATTGCCGAGATGAAGATTTCCTGTCGGCTGCATGCCGGAAAAAACCAGGGACTGGTGCGTTTCGCTCATCGGATAGTTCCAGAAGACCGTAGAAAGAGGCGGCGGTTATGCGCCAGAGCGCGCACGCACTTCAAGAGGAAGATTGCAAGGCGATGCCTATGCGCGAGGCTCGACACTGCGCAGCTTCCGTTGCGCCCGAACGCCGCCGTCGCCCAACGCTTCAAGCACCCGCGCGCGCACCGCCTCGATGCGCTGCAGGTGTGTGATCTTCAGGCCGAAACCGTCCTTGACGTAAAACACGTCGACGGCGCGCTCGCCATAGGTCGCGATCTGAGCGGAATGAATGGAAAGCCCGGCGACAAACAAAGCACGCGTCAAATCGTGCAACAAACCGGGACGATCGCGGCCATTCACTTCAACGACGGTGTGACTATCCGAGGCGTTGTTGTCGATGAGGACACGCGGCTCGACGCGAAACGCCTCTTCGCGCCGCCGAACCTGGCGCGCATCGATTACCGTTCGCGGCACAACTTCGCCGCCCAACACGCGTGCGATTGTTTCCCGAAGACGGTCGATCCGCCGCTCGTCGCTCAGCGGCCGGCCCTCGGAATCTTGAATAGAAAACAAATCGAGTGCCATGCCATCTGAAGTCGTAAAAATTTTCGCATCGACGATGTTTGCGCCGCACATAGCGACCGCGCCTGCAAGCTGGGAGAACAGACCTGGATGATCGCCCGTATAGATCGAAACATCGGTGACAGAACGAAATGCATCGGTCCTTGAAGTTAGGCTAATGGTCGCCTTCGCCTCTTCCGCCGCCAAAATTTGACGCGCTTGCGCTTCGTGCGCGGCGCCGTCGAGTGCCAACCAATAAGCGTCGTAGTGCCTCGAGATCGCGCGAACGCGCGCGGCTTCCGGCCAATCCGCGAGTCTCCGCATGAGTTCGGCCTTGGCCTCGGCCACCAATTGCGGACGCGCACTCGCGCTAAACCCGCCTAACATCTGCGCCTCGGCCTCAAAATAGAGCTGACGCAATAACTGGCCCTTCCACCCGTTCCAAACGCCAGGACCTACCGCGCGAATATCGGCCACCGTCAAGCACAGCAAAAGCCGAAGCCGCTCGGGCGATTGAACCACCGCGATAAAATCGCGAATGGTCTTGGGATCCGACAAATCGCGCTTTTGCGCGATATCGCTCATCACCAGATGGTTGAGCACCAGCCACGCCACCGTCTCGGTCTCTTCGGGCTTTAAGCCCAGCCGCGGACACAACGCCAACGCCACCTCTTCGCCGACCGTCGAATGATCGCCCTCGCGGCCCTTCGCGATGTCGTGAAGCAGCATCGCGACATAAAGTACCTCGCGCGACAAAACCTTGTGAATGATCTCGTTCGCCAAGGGATGCTCGTCGCGATAATCCCCGCGCTCGATTCGCGCCAAGTGCCCAATCGCGCGGATCAAATGCTCGTCCACGGTATAGTGGTGGTACATATTGAACTGCATCTTCGCGACGATGCGTCCGAAATCCGGCACAAACGCTCCGAATACGCCGGCCTCGTTCATGAGCCTCAGCGTTCGCTCCGGATCGCGCCGCGAGGACAAAATCTCGAGAAACAGACGGTTCGCTTCCGCATCCGACCTCAGCTTGTCGTCGATCAATGGCAGGCTACGCGTCACATGCTTCAGCGCATCGGGGTGAATATCGACGCCCTTTTGATCGGCAAGGTGAAACAGCCTGAGCATGTTGATCGGCTTGTCGCGCAACGTTTCGGGGCCGTCGACGTTCAACCGGTTCTGCTCGACGAAAAAACCATCGACGTCGATGCGCCGCCGTCCGATCCCCGTCATGATCCGACCGAACACCGGCCAAGGTTTCTTGTGTTGCTGCTCCAACGTTGCGCAGAAAATGCGCGTCAAATCGCCCACTGTCTTTGCGATCAAGAAGTACCGCTGCATGAATGTCTCGACGCCGCGTTGTCGTCCAACATCCTCGAATCCCAAGCGCGTCGCCATTTCGATTTGCACGTCGAACGTCAAGCGCTCTTCGGCACGGCCCGTCAAAAAGTGCAGATGGCAACGCACATGCCAAAGAAATTCCTCCGCCGCGGCAAAGGCCGTGAACTCGTCGGCCGTAAATAGCCCCGCGCCGACCAATTCCGAAACGTCTTCAACCCTGTAAAGATACTTCGCGATCCAATAAAGCGTGTGCAGGTCGCGCAAACCGCCCTTTCCGTCCTTGATATTCGGTTCGACGAGATAGCGGCTTTCGCCGGCGGCGATGTGGCGCTGTTTGCGTTCGTCGAGCTTGGCTTGAACAAAGTCGCTCCCGGGGCTTGTCACAACCTCCTTGTGGAAGCGGGCCATAAGCGTGGCGAACAATGCCTCTTGTCCGCAAATATAGCGCGCCTCGAGCACGGCCGTTTTGATCGTGTGATCGGACTTCGCCAGCCGGATGCACTCGTCGATCGATCGCGTGGCATGCCCGACCTTGAGCCCCAGATCCCACAGCATATAGAGCATGAACTCGATCGCGCTCTCGCCCCACGCCGTCTGCTTGTAGGGAACTACGAACAACAAATCGATGTCGGATCCCGGCGCCAGCGCGCCACGCCCATAACCGCCAGTGGCTACGACAGCGATGTGCTCCGAATCCGTCGGGTTCTGAGCGTAAAAGACGTGCTTGACGGTAAAATCGTACAGCACGTGGATGAGCGCGTCTTGCGCCCGCGACAACATTTGAGCGGTGCCAAGTCCTTTCCCACCTTGTTCAAGATGCGCTCGCGCCTCGGCACGCGCATGAGCCAGGGCCTGCTTGAACAGCGGCAACGTTGCTGCTCGCAGCCGCGATGCATCGCCCTTTTGGTCGCGCGCGAGCGCCGTCAAAGCATGTCGCAGCGCCGATGCCGCTTCATCGGACTCAACCGGAATTGCTACATTCACGAACGAGCGCTCATCTGCAATTGCATGATCATCGAATCCAGACTAACACGCCGCCCGTTGATCACCGGTTGCAATCGGATCGCCGCTCAGCAGCCCGATCACGAGCCTCCGCGAAATGGCAGATTTAAGCCATTTCTCTTCCAGAAAATTCGCGATCTCACGGCGTGTTGAACTTGACCGCAACGTGGGTTGTGGCGCCGGCTTGCGTGATGACAAAGAGCAATACCATCGGACGCTTCAGTGACTTCGCTTGTTCGACCGCCAAGTTGACGTCACCCATCGAACTCACATCCGCCCCACCCACGGCGACGATCCGGTCGCCAGGCCGCAGACCGCGCTGCGCCGCGTCGCTGCTGAGATCGAGGTCCGTAATCACAACACCGGCAACATTTCCGCCCCGTGGCGCGATGATGTCGCGAATTTGGGGCGTGATCGTTCTGAGACCCAGTCCCAAGGACGTCAGCCTCACTTCCGGATTCTCCGCCCGATTGAGAATATCGCCCGCATCCGCGATGCGCTCGCGCTTGATGGCGGTCACGCTGATGGCGATCTGCTTGGTTTCTCTCCAGATCGTAAACACAGCGGACTGACCGACGACCAATGCTGCAATCTTGCGAGACAATTCGCGATTGTCCTTGACGGACTGACCGTTGATTTTAAGAATGACGTCGCCGCGCTTAATGCCGGCAAGCTGAGCCGGACCACCCTCGATAACATCCGTCACGAGTGCGCCGTTTGCATTCGGCAACCCTAAGGCTTTGGCGGCGTCTTCCGTCAGACTCTCGATCTGAACGCCGATGAACCCACGGCTGACCGACCCGGACGTTTTCAAGTCCTCGACTACACGCTGAATCGTCGTGGATGGAATCGCAAAGCCGATGCCGCCGGCCGTCTCTCCGGTGCGATTGGACAGCCCCATCGAATTCATGCCGATGACCCTGCCGTTCGTATCAAATGTTGGACCGCCCGAATTGCCCGGATTAATGGCAGCGTCGACCTGCAGGTAATCCGTGAACTGACCGCTGCCCACTTCATCGCGTCCCCGCGCCGACAGTATGCCAGCGGTGACGGTGCCGCCCAATCCGAATGGATTGCCGACAGCAAGCACCCAATCCCCTACGCGGACCTTCCGGTCGTCGTCGAATTTTACGCTAGGAAATGCCTTGGGGGCGTCGATCTTAAGCAACGCGATATCCGTCGCCTCGTCGCGCCCAATCAAGCGGGCCTTGAACTTGCTTCCGTCCGCAAAGCGGACCTCGGCCTCGGTGGAAGTCGCCACCACGTGATTGTTCGTCACGACATAACCCGACGAATCGATGACGAACCCTGAGCCCAGCCCCTTGGAAGTCGTCAAACTGACGACTCCAGGTGACACACGCTGAACGATGTCAGCCCAACTCGGCACGTTGAGTGAACTTGCCCCAAACATCACCGGCGCAGGCGCAGAAAGCGGAGTAGTTTGCGACAACGGCTGAGCGGTAGTGTCCGCCCCGTGGGCTGGACCAACCCAGGCCAGACCCACAATCATCACCGGCACAAGCGTACGAACTAATCGAGCGGCGCTATTTATCGCCTCGCATTCAAACAAAGTGCGTGTAAACACCGCATTTCCCCCAACTCACGCCGTGCCAAGACATCTGGCCCGCTGTCACAGCCAGTCTAGCCGAAAACTCCATACGTAAGTAATCGCCCAAATCGCATTTCGCAGTGCCTAGCCGTGCGCACAACTGGCGGGGGAATGCGGCAAACCCACATCCCATTTTGTGGTTCAGTACTTCCGAAACCTGTCCATGACCCAAGCACGCCGCCGCGGATCAACCGCGTGCTGAACCTCGGTTACAAAGTGACGCTTTGCCTCCGCGATCCTGCCGGCCAGTGCTTCACGCGATCCGTCGCCGAACTGCTGCAGCTCACTCGCGCACTGATAAACCACAAATACGTGATCGAGAATGGCTTGCCTTGAACCGCGATAGGCACCGGGCTTTTCTCCGTCGGTTGAGCGGCTGCCCGTATTGGGAAAGAACCATCGCCCTTCATCAATCAACGCCGACAAATTCGTCGACAGCGACAAGCCCCGCTCATGAAGGAATGCTGCGCTGACATTTGTGGCTCCGCTGACGTGCAGTGCCTCGGACATCGCGACCACCACACGATTGGCCCAATTCATCACCTGCGAATCGTTGTTGAATTTCAGTGTTTCAAAACTAATTCGCGTTTGCCGCCGCGTGATCAAAAGATTTATCGCCAGCGCAACGAGCGATATGCCCGCGGAAACCACGCCAACAACATCCGAAGTCTCAAACCCGAACATCGCAAACCCCTACTCTTTCGCCAGCGCCTTCAATTCGTACAAAAGCCGCAATGCATCGCGCGGAGACACATCGTCGACATTCATCGATTTGAGGCGCGCTTCAACTTCGGACGGTCGAGATGTTTCAGGAACAAGCCCGCTTGCCGCAAAAAGCGGCAATTCGTCGACCAGCGTTTTCGCCCGTCGTCCGCTATCGCCACTCTCGAGCGCATGCAACACACTCTGCGCCCGCTTCAAAACATCTGCCGGCAATCCAGCCAACTTCGCCACTTGAATGCCATAAGATCGGTCGGCAGCGCCAGACACCACCTCGTGCAGAAAGACAATTCCACCTTTCCATTCCTTGACGCGGACCGTCACGTTGGCGACGCCGTCGAGCCGGGAGGCCAGGCCCGTCAACTCGTGATAGTGCGTCGCGAACAGCGCGCGCGAACGATTGACGCCATTCAGACGCTCGACAGTCGCCCAAGCGATTGACAAGCCATCGAAGGTCGCCGTGCCGCGCCCGATTTCGTCGAGGATGACAAGCGACCGCTCGGTCGCCTGATTCAAGATCGCCGCCGTTTCGACCATTTCGACCATGAAGGTCGAGCGCCCCCGCGCCAAATCGTCGGCCGCTCCGACGCGGCTGAATAAGCGGTCGACAACGCCGATTTCCGCCGACGCTGCAGGCACAAACGATCCCGCTTGCGCCAAAATGGCGATCAGCGCGTTTTGCCGCAAAAATGTCGACTTCCCCGCCATGTTGGGGCCGGTAACAAGCCAAAGCCGGCCGGAGGCACCACTCGATAGATCGCAATCGTTTGCGACAAACCCTTGATTGGCGCGCCGCAGTGACGCTTCGACAACCGGATGACGTCCGCGCCGAATCTTGAACTGCGGTCCGGAACTCATAACAGGGCGCACATAATTCTCTTCCACAGCCAGCTCGCCCAATCCCGCCAACACGTCGATCCGAGCGACGACACCTGCGACCTCGCCTATTGTTGTGCTCACGGCCGTCACGTCTTGGACGAGTTGATCGAAGATCGAGATCTCGATTGCTAACGCCTCCCCTGCTGCATCGGCGATGCGCGATGCCAAATCGGACAATTCGCTGTTCGTATGCCGCTGCGCTTGCGCCGTCGTTTGTCGATGAATAAAGCCGCGCCCCGCCTCCGTGGCTTTGAGCTTGTCGGCATTCGCCGTTGTGATCTCTATGTGATAACCGAGAACGTTGTTGTGGCGCACTTTTAGCGATGCGATTCCGGTTTCGGCCTTGAGCCGCTGCTCGAGTTCGACGACAACGCGCCGGGCATCGTCGCGCAATCCGCGGGCCTGATCGAGCCGTTCGTGCAAACCGGTCGCCACGAACCCACCATCGCGCGCCAGAAGCGGCAAGTCGGGACCCAGCGAACGCACAAGCACTGAAAACAACGCTGACAGAGCCTTCTCAGCCGCGCGAAGCACATCCAACTCGCCGACAATCGCTTGAGGTTGCGTCGTCAGCGCACCTTCGGAACGCGCCACGACATCCTTCAAACCGAAGGCGAGCGAGAGTGCCTCGCGGATCGCGCCCAGATCCCGCGGGCCGCCCCGCCCGACGCTCAAACGTGCGAGCGCCCGCGCCATATCCGGCATTCGGCGCAACACCGCGCGTGTGGGTTCGCGTGCAACTGCGTTGCCCGCGAAATAGGCGACGCCATCCAACCGCGCGTCAATGAGATCAACATCCGTTAGCGGCGCCAAAACTCGCTCAGCCAATTCGCGTCCGCCTGCCGAAGTAACCGTGCGATCGATCGTCGTGAGCAAACTGCCATCAGCATCCCCGCCCAGCGTTACGACGAGTTCAAGATTGCGCCGAGTTGCGGCGTCGATCGCCATGGCATGGCCTTGCACCTGTTGGCGCGGCGGCTGCAGCGCTGGCAGGCGCCCCTTTTGCGTCAGTTCAAGATAGCCGAGCACGGCCCCCGCGGCGGCGATCTCGGCCCGCGAAAAATTGCCGAACGCATCGAGCGCGGCGACGCGGAACTGATTTTTCAACGCCCGCTCGCCACTCGACGAATCGAACTTGATTGCCGGCAGCACGGTCGCGGCGGCGCCGAAATCGCGGACGAGCGCCGCGATTTGTTCGTCCTCGGCAAGCGCATCCGCCACCAAGAGCTCGGCGGGCTCTATGCGCGCCAATGTGTGCAAAATCTCCGCGGCATCCACCGCCATGACGTGAAAAGCGCCGTCCGAAATATCAGCCCAAGACAGCGCGTAGTCCCCGCCACTTCGCGCAAGTGCAACCAAATAGTTGTGCCGACGCGCGCTCAACAACTGCTCTTCGGTCAGAGTCCCGGGCGTAACCACGCGCACAACCTCACGCGCAACGACCGACTTTCCGCCTCGCTTCTTGGATTCAGCGGGATCTTCCGTCTGCTCGCAAACCGCGACCTTGAAGCCTTTGCGGATGAGCGTTTGCAGATACCCGTCGGCCGAGTGCACCGGCACCCCGCACATAGGTATATCGACTTCTTGGTGCTTACCCCGCTTTGTCAGCGCAATATCGAGCGCGGCAGCAGCCTTCACCGCGTCCTCGAAGAACAGCTCGTAGAAATCGCCCATGCGATAAAACAACAAGTAATCCGCATGCTCGCGCTTGATCGCCAGATACTGCGTCATCATCGGCGTCGTACGCTCGTCCGCGTCGAAGGCGCGGTTTGGCGTTACGGCTTGCACGGTCGTATTTTGGCTCACGGCGCGGCCTTTCGGCTCACGCCGTTCCAGCCCTTGTGTGTCGGGGTGTCGCGCGAGTATTCAGGACAAAGAGGAAACGGCCCAGCGCCGGGACTATTCGTCCCGCGATGGCTTAAGGGCCCTGCGGAACCCATGTCGAAAAAACGCCCATTCACTGACCAAGAAGTCCTTCTTTTTCATAGCCAGCCCAAGCCTGGCAAGATCGAAATCATACCGTCCAAGCCCATGGACACGCAGCGCGACCTGTCGCTGGCGTATTCTCCGGGCGTCGCTGTACCCGTGCGCGCCATCGCCGAGGATCCGTCCACAGTTTATGACTACACGGCCAAGGGCAACTTGGTCGCGGTCATTTCGAACGGCACGGCAATCCTAGGTCTCGGCGATTTGGGCGCCTTGGCCTCGAAGCCGGTGATGGAAGGTAAGGCGGTGCTGTTTAAGCGCTTTGCCGACGTCGATTCGATCGATCTCGAAGTCGACACGACCGACGTGGACGAATTCATCAACTGCGTGCGTTACCTCGCGCCGACCTTCGGCGGAATAAACCTGGAAGACATCAAGGCGCCTGACTGTTTTATCATCGAACAGCGCCTGCGCGAATTGATGCCGATCCCGGTGTTTCACGACGATCAACACGGCACGGCCATCATCACTGCCGCCGCGATGATCAACGCACTGTACCTGACTGGTCGCAGCATTAAGACGACGAAATTGGTCGTCAACGGCGCCGGCTCCGCCGGCATCGCCTGCCTCGAACTCATTAAAGCGATGGGCCTGCCGAACGAAAACGCAATCCTCTGCGATACCAAAGGCATCATTTACAAAGGCCGCACCGAGGGCATGAACCAGTGGAAGTCGGCGCATGCCGTCACCACTAAACTTCGCACACTCGACGAAGCCGTTGCCGGCGCCGACGTGTTCTTAGGGCTCTCGGTCAAAGGCGCCATGACACAAGCGATGGTCAAGTCGATGGCACCAAAACCCATCATCTTCGCCTGCGCCAACCCCGACCCCGAAATCACGCCGGAAGACGTCGCAGCCGTCCGTTCCGACGCCATCGTGGCGACAGGACGTTCCGATTATCCAAACCAAGTGAACAACGTTCTTGGCTTCCCTTACATATTCCGCGGCGCCTTGGACGTGCGCGCGCGCACGATCAATGAACCGATGAAAATTGCGGCGGCCCATGCGCTGGCCGAGCTGGCACGCGAAGACGTGCCGGACGAAGTCGCCGCCGCGTATCACACCGCACGCCCGAAATTCGGCCCCGAATACATCATCCCGGTGCCGTTCGATCCGCGTCTGATTTCGACCGTTCCAATCGCCGTCGCCAAGGCGGCGATGGAATCGGGCGTTGCACAAAAGCCGATCGCCGATCTCGATCGCTACGCCAACGAGCTCGCCTCTCGCCTCGATCCTGTGGCGTCCATCGTCCAGCGCGTCGTTGCGCGCGTTCGCACGCAGCCCAAGCGCATGGTCTTCGCCGAAGGCGAGGAAGAAGCCGTCATCCGCGCCGCCTTGTCCTATCAAAACAGCGGCCTCGGTAAAGCAATTCTCGTCGGCGACCCCGAACGCATCCACGAAACTGCGCGCCTCGCCGGCCTCGAAGACATGGACGAACTCGAAATCCAATTCGCCCGCGAGAGCCCGCGCACTCCCGAATATGCCGAAGCGCTTTACAAACGCTGGCAACGCCAAGGCTCGCTCTATCGCGATTGCTTGCGACAAGTTACTTATGATCGCAACATCTTTGCCGCCTCGGTCGTCGCGGCCGGACACGCCGACGCGATGCTGACCGGCGTAACGCGCCACTACTCGGTGGCGCTCTCCGACATCCGCCATGTCCTTGACCCAAAACCGGGTGAACGCCTCATCGGCCTGTCGATTATTTTGGCCGGCGGTCGCACGGTCTTCGTCGCCGATACGAACGTGCATGAAATGCCCACCCCCGAAGAACTGGTAGACATCACGATCCAGGCCGCAGGCGCGGCACGCCGCTTCGGCTACGAGCCGCGTGTTGCGCTTCTCGCCTATTCGACATTTGGCCAGCCCTGGGGCGAACGTTCGCAACGCGTCCGTGAAGCGGTTGACCTATTGGACAAGCGCAGCGTCGATTTCGAGTATGACGGTGAAATGAATGCCGACGTCGCGCTCGACCGCGACCGCATGGCGCTCTATCCGTTCTGTCGCTTGAAGGAACCGGCCAACGTTCTGATCATGCCGGCGATCCATTCGGCGTCGATCTCGACCACGATGACGGAAGTGATCGGCGGCGCCACGGTAATCGGCCCGCTCCTCGTCGGTCTTTCCAAATCGGTACAAATCGCACCGTTGGGCGCAACCATGAATGAAATCGTCAACATGGCGGCACTCGCCGCTTACAACATCAGCAGCTGAAATCCATGTTAAAAATTCTTCTCGTTCCCTGCCTCACCGACAACTACGCTTACCTCGTGCACGAGCCATCGACGAACGCCGTTGCCATCGTCGATCCGTCGGAAGCCGCGCCCGTGCTCGCCGCGCTGCAAACACACGGCCTAAAGCTCACGCACATCTTGAACACGCACCATCACTTCGACCACACCGGAGGAAACCTGCCGCTAAAGGAGGCAACGGGCGCGCGCATCATTGGCCCCAAGGCCGATTCGGATCGTATTCCCGGCATCGACGAAGGACTGGGCGAAGGCGACACACTCACATTCGGCAACGCAAAAGCCCGCGTCTTCGACATCCCAGCCCACACAAAGGGTCACATCGCGTTCTGGTTCGAAGCCGACAAAGCGGTTTTCACCGGCGACACGATGTTCGCCATTGGCTGCGGCCGACTGTTCGAAGGCACGCCCGCGCAAATGTGGACGAGCCTGTCAAAACTCGCCGCGCTTCCTGCCGACACGCGCGTCTATTGCGGTCACGAATACACGCTCTCGAACGGACGCTTCGCACTCACGCTTGAACCGAACAATAAGGCGTTGCAACAGCGCATGGTCGAGGTCGAACGTCTGCGCGCCGCGAAGGACCCGACGATCCCCACTACGCTCGGACTGGAAATGCAAACAAATCCGTTCTTGCGCCCGGCAAGCGCCGAGCTGCGTTCCACGCTCGGTTTACAAAACGCCGATGACGTCACCGTCTTCGCCGAAATACGACGCCGCAAAGACGTGTTTTGATGACACCGACGAGGTCGGTCGGGCTATTGACCGAATGCCGCATACGAAAGGCGGTCACGACCGCGAATCGCTTCACGACGAAGGCGCCTGCGTTAACGTATGATCTGCGCCAACTGGCGTCGTATTGCGAAAGAAGACGGCCTCCCCGCAAGACCCTGCTCCACGCTGTACGAAACGATCAACATGTCGCCTTGCAAGATGATTGAAGGAAACCGTGCGTGCACGAAACGCACGCGCCGTAGATAAGAAGATAAACCAGCCCTGCCCGGCGCCGTGCGCGAAATGCCGAACAGCGCCGTTCCAGCATTGCGAATGGCGTCGAACAGAATGCCGCGCGCGCCCTCGTCACCCGCGGCGGCATTCCAATTTGCTTCAAAAACAATCTCGCGCCCAGTCTCCGCGCGCAACTGCGCCATGATTCGCCCGGCAATGTCGCGTACAAAATCGATCGTCGGTGGCACAGGGGTCAAAGGCGCAGCCGGTCCGTCGGGCGCGACGGGAATACCTTTCCGGTTCTCCGGCGTAAACAGGGTCACACCGCCCAAGCCCGAGATTCGAAGCACCACCTCGCCATCGTCGCGAACCAACAAGCGGTCGCCGCCCGCAGCGGGTTGCCAACGCAGAATTAGAATTTCCTCTGTTCCATCGAACCGCAGTTTCGCGAGTTCTCCGGACCGGTCGAGAACAAATCCCGATCGCGAATACTCCGAAGAGAAATGCGCTATGCGTGGCGGTTCACGATCAAAGGCGCGCAAGTCCGCTCCGCCCACGCCAACGAAAAGCGTCGCGAGAACAAACATCAGCATTCGGCGCGTAACATGCCTCACACAACGCTCCAAAACGGGCCGCGGTGCAGGCACCGGCCCAGCCTGGCCGCCCGCAATCGCCACTCCCCGCATTTACCCATCCGGGTATCGTCTGTGATGATGGCAACAATGTGGTTCGCAGGGCCCAGCTTTCCCTTGCGTTAATCACAGCTTACTGAACGCGCCGTGTTGCTGATTTGGTGCGGGCCTATTGCGCCCCAACTGCTGCATTCTTGCCACTTGGCTGAACCGCCAGGGCACGAACATAGGCAGGACGCAATTTCAAACCGGCGTAATAGGCTTTCACGCACGGAACGGCATCGAGCAGGCTGCCGTCGACGATAAAGTTCAAAACCTGGCCCATCAGAATGTCGGCGCCCGAAAATGTGTCTCCCAACAAAAACGCTCGATCGGTCAAAACCCGATCGAGCGCCGACAAGCGTCCGATCGCAGCTTCGCGCAACTGCGGCGCACGCTCCTTCGCCCAAGTCGCGTCTTTGTTCAGGGCCGAAGCGATCATTAGCTGAAATACAGGCGGCTCCACCGTATTCAGTGCCGCAAAACACCACTGATCGTAAAGTGCGCGCTCCTTGCTTCGCGGCACGGGAATATTTCTACCGGCTTTATCGCAGAGATAACTGACGATCGCCGCCGACTCGAACAGCACGAAGCTGTCGTCGGTCATTGCGGGAATGGTCCCGAACGGATTGATCGCTTTGTAGGTCGCCTCGCGCGCTTCGCCCTTCCCCGCGTCCAGCCAATGAACCTGATAGGGCACGCCGCATTCTTCGGCCGCCCATAACCCGCGCAGGTCGCGCACCCAATGGCGCTTCAAGAACGGTGGCAAATTCGATGCACAATAAAGAGTAATCATGTGTCCCTCCCCTGACCGGCATAGCCGCCGAACGTGCCGATAAAGACGCTTTCCCAGCCGCTGTTGTAGTTGCCGCGAATATCGGCCGCCCGTTCGCCCGACATGCGCTCCCAATTCCGTTGCTCCAAGGTCACGCGCGTGCGATTGGCACCAAGGGCCACAAAACGCAATTCAATTTCCGATGAGTGTTCTGGATCGGTCGCCACATGCCATGTGTGCACCACGCGCTGCGGCGCATCCCATGCGAGGATCGTGCCCCACAACTTCTCGCTCCCGCTCTGCCAGCGCTCGAAGATGCGCCCACCGATGCGGCCTTCCATGACCACGGCGGCCACCTTGTCGCCGCCGAGCGAATGCGTCCGCGTCGGCCACCATTTTGCGATGTCCTGCGTGTAAAGGCGAAACGCATCGTCCACCGACCGCGCGACGACCAAAGACTTGGCCACGGGTGCAAGCAACGGTGCTGTCATCGTTTGGCGCCCATTCGCCGTTTGCTGTTCTTCGGTGCATCGTTCTCGGCATAGGCCTTGAAGGCGTCGAGCGCGTCGCCCCAGAATCCGTCGAGATAATCGCGCAGCGTCTGAATCCCCGCCGTGTCGATGGCATAGAACTGCCGCGTCCCGTCGCGATAGACCGTGACGAGCCGCGCCTCTTTCAGCACCTTCAAATGCTGCGACACCGCCGGCCGGCTGACCGGCAAACCGTCGGCAATATCGCCGACCGCCTTCGCGCCCTTGCGCAACCGCTCGAACACCGCCCGCCGCGTCGGATCCGCCAAAGCCGCCAA
>JAIOQG010000227.1 GCA_021413465.1 Alphaproteobacteria bacterium
ATTCCGGTTTTCGACCTTTTGGTCGGCGAGGACTCCCATAACCCGCCAGAGGAAGTGGTCGAGGCAATGTCCGCCGATCCGTTCTATCGCACACTGCTGCACGTTGCGGTGCCGTTGTTCTATTTGAGTTTCTTTGCGGCGGCTTGGTTTGTCGGCACGCAAGGGTTGCCGTGGTGGGCGATTTTGCTTTTTGCCTATGGCGTGGGCGCGGTGCATGGCGATGTGCTCACGATCGGGCACGAGCTCGGTCACAAAAATAACGCGACCGATAGGTTCTGGGCGAAGCTTGTCAATGCGCTGATCGGCTACGGCCATTTCTGCATCGAACACAATCGCGGGCATCATGTGTGGGTCTCGACGCCGGAAGACCCGGCGAGTTCGCGCATGGGCGAGTCTCTGTTTCAGTTCGCGACGCGCGAATTGCCAGGCACGCTCAAGCGCGGCTGGGAACACGAGCGCCTGCGTTTGTCGAAGAGCGGTAAGGGTTTTTGGTCGGTTGAGAACGAAATCCTTCAGGGTTATGCGATCACACTCGTCATTGCCGTGGCATGCGTCGCTCTGTTCGGGTGGCACATGGTGCCGTTTCTCGCGATCCATCACTTCACGGGATGGTTCGCGCTGACACAAGCGAACTATGTGGAACATTACGGGTTGTTGCGCCAGAAATTGCCGAACGGTCGCTATGAGGCGGTGCAGCCGCGCCATTCGTGGAACACGAACCACATCGTGTCGAACCTGTTGCTGTTCCACCTGCAGCGTCATTCGGATCATCATGCGAATGCGCAGTTCGGATCATCATGCGAATGCGCAGCGGCCGTACCAGGCGTTGCGCAACTTCGCCGACTTGCCGCGCTTACCGAGCGGATATCCCGGCAGCTATGCGCTGGCGATGATTCCACCGCTGTGGTTCCGGATCATGGATCCGAAAGTGATGGCGTGGGCGGGCGGCGACATTACGAAGGTCAATGTCGCGCCGGCCCGCAAGGAGCGGCTCTATCGCCGATACGGTGCCAAGTCCGAGTTGGCGCTCGCTCAGTAATCTGTCTTGAAGTTCGGGGGGCGCTTTTGCATTTGCGCCATCACCGCTTCGATCTGATTAGGCTTGCCGCCGAGGGCATCTTGTTCGCGGGATTCGGACATTAAGCCGTCGGCGTCCGACACCAGATGGCTTGCGTTGAGCAGGCGTTTGGCCGCGCGAATGGCATCGGGATTCTTCATGGCGATTTCGCGCGCGGCGGCAAGTGCGTATTCGCGCGGGGTCGCCGTCAGGCGCGTGACAAGCCCCAGGCGCTCACCCTCTTCGGCCAGGAAGATGCGGCCGGTGTAGGTGAGGTCGCGTATTACGTCGTCGCGCAGCAAGTTGCGCATGAGCAAAGTTCCCGCCATATCGGGCACCAAGCCCCATTTGATTTCCATCACCGAAAGTTTCGTGTCGGGCGCGACAAAGCGCATGTCGGCGCCCAGCATGACTTGAAAGCCGCCACCGAAGGCGACGCCGTGGACGGCGGCGATGACGGGCACCGGGACCTCGCGCCAAACCCAAGCCGCGTATTGCGGGCGGTTGGCAATGCCGTTCGTGCGCGGCAGCAACCGGCCGCCCGGTCTGGGGTCGCTGCCTGCGTCCGCGGTGCGTTGGAAGTTGCCCATATCGAGGCCGGCGCAGAAGGCTTTGCCTTCGCCCGATAACACAACCGCACGCAAGCCCCGCTCGGTCTTCAAGCGCGTGCCGGCATCGATGAGGGCGCCGAACATGGCGTCGTCGAGCGCGTTCATCTTGTCGGCGCGCACCATGCGCACGTCGGCGACGCCTTGGTCGATCGTTACGGTCACGCGGTCGTTCATGGGGAAGTCCTCCGATGGCGGTTCATCGTAGACTTTCCGAGAACTTCCGGCACCGCAAGCCCGGATTTTGGTTCCAAACGGCACGAACGGGGGTGGCGGAAGCGCCTGGGTCTCCCCTAGTCTGGCGTCAACCGATACCCCATACCGCCGGAACCGCCATGATCAAAGTTCATCACCTCAACAATTCCCGTTCTCACCGCGTGTTGTGGCTCTTGGAAGAGCTGGGCGTGCCGTATGAGATCGTTGCTTATAAGCGCGATTTGATGACGCGATTGGCGCCGCCGGAGCTGAAGAAAATTCATCCGCTCGGGAAGTCACCTGTGATCACCGACGGCGATTTGGTGGTCGCTGAGTCTGGCGCGATCATCGAGTATCTGACCAAGACCTATGGCAAGGGTAAGTTTTGGCCGGCCGATAAATCGCCGAATTGGATCGAGCACACGCATTGGATGCACTTTGCGGAAGGGTCCGCGATGCTGCCGTTTTTGATGGCGCTTTATGTCGGCATGCTCGGCGATAATGGCGCACCGCTTCGACCGCGCATCGAGAGCGAGATCAGCAATCACTTGTCGTATATGGAAGGAACGATCGCCAAACACGACTTCTTCGCCGGCAAAGAATTTACGGCGGCAGATATCCAGATGTCGTTCATTTTGGAAGTGGCGGACACCAGCGGCCGCCTCAAGGATTTTCCGAATCTTACTGGCTTGTTGAAGCGCCTGCGCGAGCGCCCGGCGTACAAGCGCGCCGTGGAAAAAGGCGGCCCTCTGGAACTTACGCGGCGCTGAGCTATATCAGCGAAAGTTAGTCCGGTATTGGCCATTTTTTTAGGATTGGAGGGTCGCGATGGCGAAGGCAAGCGAAGGAGCAATTGATATCGGCATTAGCGAAGGCAGCCGTAAAGACATTGCGGCGGGTCTGTCACGGGTGTTGGCGGATACGTACACGCTCTATCTGAAAACGCACAATTATCACTGGAACGTCACCGGCCCCCAGTTCAACGACCTGCACGCCATGTTCATGGTGCAGTACACGGAGCTTTGGACTGCCGTGGATTTGATTGCCGAACGCATCCGTTCACTCGGGCATTTCGCGCCGGGCACTTACAAGGCGTTCGCCGAGTTGTCTGCGATCAAGGAAGAAGACGGCGTGCCGCCCGCTTCGCGCATGCTTGAGAATTTGCTCGCGGGCCACGAGACCGTCGCGCGCACGTGCCGCGATAATTTTCCGGCCGCCGAAAAGGCGAGCGATCAGCCGACGATGGACCTGCTGACGCAGCGTTTGCAGGTCCATGAGAAGACGGCGTGGATGCTGAGGAGCATACTAGGAAGGTAGTAGCTTCCCGGGACCGCGGGCAAGGATGCCCGCGGTCCCAGGAAGAAAGTTACTCCGCCGCCATGGGTTTGCGTTCGCGCACCGAGTAGTCTTCCCATTTCACATGCTCGACTCCGGCGGCGTAGTCACGCGTGTGGGACGACCAGTTCTGCGTGATGTGGCCCTTGGCGTTCTTATACCAAGAATGGCAATGCGGATCGGCCCAGGTGGTCTTGGCAAGGCCCGCTTGCAATTCCTTGTTGAAGCGATCTTGCGCGGCCGGTTTCAGTTCCATCGCCGCGATGTTGCGGGTGTGCATTTCGTTCATCGCCTTCACCGCGTATTCGATCTGCCGCTCGAGCATGAACGTGATCGAGTTATGGCCCAAGTTCGTGTTCGGCCCGTAGAGGATGAACATGTTCGGGAACTGGGCGGCAGTGATGCCGTAATAGGCTTGAGGCTCTTCGGCCCAGGCGTCGCGCAGGTGCACGCCGCCCTTGCCCACCACATCAACCGACCAGTGCCAGGCCGTGGTTTCGAAGCCGGTCGCATAGACGATAACGTCGAAGTCGTGCTTCGTGCCGTCCTTCATCTCGATGCCCTTGGCCGTGATGCGCGCGATCTTGCCGGTCTCAAGCTCGACGTTCTCGCGCGTCAGCGCCGGATAGATGTCGTCGGCATAGAGAATACGCTTGCAGCCGATCGGATAGTCCGGCGTCAGTTTCTTACGCAACTCGGGATCCAGCACCTGCTCGGCCAGGTGATTGAGCGCCACGCGCGTGTAGGCGTCGCGGCCTTCCTTGGTCCAGCTGAACGCCTGCCAGAACAGATAGTCTGCGTTTTGATAGATTAGATCCCGACCCATCATCGCCACGTGCGGCGCGGTCATCATCAGCGCTTTCTCTTCGTCCGTGATCGGGCGGTCGAGGCGGGGCACGACCCAATTCGGCGTACGCTGAAACACGGTCAGATGTTTCACTTCCTTGGCGATCTCAGGAATGATCTGCACGGCGCTGGCGGCCGAACCGATGATGCCGACGCGCTTGCCTGCGAGCTTGACCGAATGGTCCCAGCGTGCCGAGTGGAACGATGGACCGGCAAAGCTGTCGCGGCCTTCGATATCGGGCATCAGCGGGCGGTTGAGTTGGCCCAGGGCTGCGACGATGGAGTTGGCTTCGTAGGTTTTGCCGGCACTAGTTGTGAGTTTCCAAACCGCGCGGGCGTCGTCCCAAACGGCGGATGTGGTTTCTTCGTTCATTTTCAAGTGCGGGCGCAGGCCGAAATTGTCGGCCAGGTCTTCGGTGTATTTTTGGATCTCGTTGTAGCGCGGAAAGAGGTGGCTCCAGTTCAAGCTCGGCGCGAACGAATATTGGTAGAGCGCCACCGGCACGTCGCAGCAGCATCCGGGATAGGAATTGTCCCGCCAGGTGCCGCCGACTTTTGCGGCCTTCTCCAGAATGACGACGTCCTCGAAGCCCGCCTCTTTGAGTTTGATGCCGGCGGCAAGGCCGCCCAGTCCGGCGCCGATAACGGCGACTGACGGTTTCTTGGTCATAGTATCCTCCCAGTTCCTCGATTTTCTCGTTGGGTGGATGTTCCGACAGGTCGGCGTTGGAAGCAACGGCAGAATTGCTCAGCCCGTGTGGGCGATCTCAACCTTGACCACCGGCTTCTTGCCCCAGACGTCCTGCACACCGCGGCGCACGACGCGGCGGATTTCTTCGATGGCGCGTTTATCGTCGTCGAAGCGGCGGCCCATGCGGTCTTGGATGTCGCCGGCGGCTTGGCGGGCGGCTTCCATCGCTTCTTCCGGCAAGCCGGCGCAGATCACCACCGGATCGGCGGCGGGGCGATTGCGCCCGTCGAGAATGATGGTCACGGCGACGTAACCCGCGTTCGCGAGATTGCGGCGTTCCTTTACGGCAGCGTCGTCACCGCGGGTGAGGATGCTGCCGTCCAAATGAAGGCGGCCGTGGGGCGCTTCGTCGATGATGGTGCCG
>JAIOQG010000226.1 GCA_021413465.1 Alphaproteobacteria bacterium
CGTGGCCTTGATCGACGAGCGCTGGCGCCGCCGGCCGGTGGGCCTCGTCTCAGGCGAAACCGTAGACACCGCGCAGCCGCTTTTGTCCGATCTTTTCTATCTCGATCGCGCGCTACAGCCTTATGCCGAACTGCATCACGGCAAAATCGGCGACCTTTTGAAAGCAGGCCTCTCTGTTCTAATCCTTGCCGACGTCGGTCAAATCGTCGGCGCGGACAAAACGGCGACCGCCGATTGGGTGGCGCGCGGCGGCGTCCTCATCCGCTTCTCCGGCCCAAAGCTTGCCGCCCAAAGCGACGATTTGATTCCGGGCAAACTACGCACCGGCGGCAGAATGTTGGACGGCGCCTTCTCCTGGGGCGAACCGCAATCGCTCAGCCCCTGGCCGGAAGACAGTCCGTTCTTCGGCCTCGCCGTGCCGCCCGACGTCGCCGTCAAGCGCCAGGTTCTCACCGAGCCGGGCACCGGAACCGACATCCGCTCCTGGGCGCAGTTGGCCGACGGCACGCCGTTGGTCACCGCGACCCGCCACGAAAAGGGTTGGATCATCCTGTTCCACGTCACCGCCAACACCTCGTGGTCGTCCTTGCCGATTTCGGGTCTCTTCGTCGAGATGATGCGCCGTACCATTGCGCTGTCGGTTTCGGTCGCAGAAGACAAACCCGCGACCCAAGCCGCCGCCGGACCGCTTACCCCCGCACAAACCCTCGATGGCTTCGGCCGTTTGGGTGCGCCTGCGGCCTCCGCTTTGCCGATGCGCGCCACGGATTTCGACGCCGCCGCGGCAGGCCCCCGCCATCCGCCGGGCTTTTACGGCGACGGCGGCGTGCGTCGCGCCTTCAATTTGTTCAAGCCCGACCTTGCTTTGAAACCGCTGCCGGCCTTGCCCGCCGGGGTCGACCTTTCGGCGTTTGGCTTACGCCAGGCGGTTGAGCTTAAATACGTCCTGATGGCCATCGCAATCGCTCTCGCACTGCTCGACCTTATCGCAGGCCTCTTCTTGCGCGGCCTCATCGCGCCACCGCGCCTTCCGTTGCGTTCCACGGCCGCGCTGGTGCTCATCGCAACGCTCGCCGGCAACTTTATCGCAGACGCGCGCGCCGACGACGCCTTCGCGCTCAAAGCCTCGCTCACCTACCGCTTGGCCTATGTCGTCACCGGCGACGCCGACATCGACAACATGAGCCGCGCCGGACTGAAAGGCCTCACCCGCGTATTGAAAGAACGCACCGCCGTCGAACCGGGCGAACCGATGGCCATCGACATCGAGTCCGACGAGCTTGCATTTTTTCCGTTGATCTATTGGCCCGTCACGTCGCAGCAAGCGCAACTTTCCGCGCAAGCCCTGGCCAAGGTCGACGGCTTCATGCGCAACGGCGGCACCATTCTGTTCGACACCCGCGACCAAGACACTTCGCTGTCGATTTCCGTCGGCCGCGCCGCCAGCGGTTCGATCATCCTGCGCCGCCTGCTCGCCGGTCTCGACATTCCGCCGCTGCAGCAATTGACGCCGGAACACGTTCTCACCCGCGCCTTTTATTTGCTGCGCGAGTTTCCCGGCCGTTGGGCTTCGGGCCGCGTCTGGGTCGAAGCCAAACAAACCGGCGAAGACGGCGCCGCCTCGTCGACGGCCTCCGACGGCGTGTCGCCGATCATCGTGGGTGGTGCCGATTGGGCCGCGGCGTGGGCGCAAGACGATAACGGCCGCCCGCTCGCGGCCGTCGTACCCGGCGGCGAGCGTCAGCGCGAAATCGCCATGCGCTTCGGCGTCAATCTCGTGATGTACACGCTCACCGGCAACTACAAGAGCGACATGGTGCACGTCCCCTCGATCCTCGAACGCCTGGGCCAATAGACCGTGGCGCTCGACATCGTCTTCGTACCCCATCTCTCGCTTGTCGCGATCCTGATACTGACCGTGATCTGCGTCGCTCTGGTGGGCGCCGGGATCATCTTGCGCGCGCCCGGCGGCTGGTGGCGCGCACTGGCCATGGCCGCCGCCCTCTTGGTGCTCGCAAACCCCGCCATCGTCGAAGAAGAACGCAAAGGCCTGCCCGACGTCGCCGTCATTGTCGCCGACCAAACCCAAAGCCAAGCCATCGGCGACCGTTCGCGCACGGTCGACGACGCCGTGCAGAAACTGCGCACGGCACTCGCCGCGCAAAAAGATCTCGACGTGCGCGTCGTCACCGTCACCGAAGGCCGCAACACCACGCAAGAAGGCGGCACGGCGTTGTTTGCGCCGCTCGCCGATGCTTTTGCCGATGTCCCGCCCGATCGCATCGCCGGCGCGATTTTCGTCACCGACGGCCAAGTCCACGACATCCCCACCGGCGCCGCCGCGAAGCTGTCGTACCCTTTGCACGCCCTTCTGACCGGCGAACCCGACGAAAAAGATCGCAAGCTCACGATCGTACAGGCCCCGCGCTACGGCATCGTCGGCGAGCCGCTCAAATTCACCGTGCGCGTCGACGATTTCGGCAGCAGCGGCGAAACGATCGCCGAACTCGAAGTCCGCATCGACGGAAAGGTCGTGCTCACCCAACAAGCCAAGACCGGCGAGGCGACGACGCTCACGCTGACCATGCCGCACGCCGGCGAGAACGTCATCGAAATCCAAACCGCGCCCGGACCCAAAGAACTGACGCTGCTCAACAACCGCGCCGCCGTGGTCACGACCGGCGTGCGCGATCAGCTGCGCGTGCTTCTGGTCTCCGGCGAGCCCCATGCCGGCGAGCGCACCTTGCGTAACCTCTTGAAGGCCGACCCGTCGGTCTCCCTCGTGCACTTTACGATTCTGCGTCCGCCCGAAAAACAAGACGGCACGCCGGTCGAGGAACTGTCCCTGATCGCCTTCCCCACGCGCGAATTGTTCGACGAGAAACTCAACGACTTCAATCTCATCATCTTCGACCGCTATCAGCGTCGCGGCGTGCTACCGCTCGCCTATTACGAGAACGTCGCCCGCTACGTCGAAAACGGCGGCGCGTTGCTCGTCGTCTCCGGCCCCGAATTTGCCTCCGCGCTCAGCCTCTACCGCTCGCCGCTCGCCTCCGTGCTGCCGGCCGAACCGGTGGAGCGCATCTACGAGCAAGGCTTCAAGCCGCGCCTCTCGAGCGCCGGCCAACGCCATCCCGTCACCGCGGGCCTCGCGGGCGCCAACACCTCGACGGCGGCGCCGACCTGGGGCCGCTGGTTCCGCCTCGTGCAAACCTCGGTGCTCAGCGGTCAAACCTTGATGAGCGGCGCCGACGATCAACCGCTCCTCGTGCTCAACCGCGTGCAAGAAGGCCGCGTCGCGCTGCTGCTCTCAGACCACGCCTGGCTCTGGACGCGCGGCTTTGAAGGCGGCGGCCCGCAAGCCGAACTTCTACGCCGCCTCGCGCATTGGCTCATGAAAGAACCCGACCTCGAAGAAGAACGCCTCAACGGCACCATTCGCGGCAACCGCTTGATCGTCACCCGTCGCACCATGGCCGAGCGTGCCTCGACGGTGGAAGTCACCTACCCCTCCGGCCGCGCCGAAAGCGTCATGCTCACGCCCACCGAAGACGGCGCCTTCTCGGGCACGGTCAAAGCGGAAGAGATGGGCCTCTATCGCCTGCGCGACGGCAAACTCACCGCCGTCGCCGCCGCCGGGCCGTTGAACCCGCGCGAACTGTCCGACGTGCGCGCGACCGATAAATTGTTGAAGCCGATCATCGACACCGCTCAAGGCGGCATTCGCTGGCTCAATCGCGACGGCATTCCCGACATCCGCAGAACCAGACCCGGCCGCGCCGCCGCCGACGGCAATTGGATCGGCCTGCGCGCCAACGAAGCCTACGCCGTGCGCTCAACGCGCCAAACACCGCTGTTCCATCCCCTCATCGC
>JAIOQG010000263.1 GCA_021413465.1 Alphaproteobacteria bacterium
CGCGATGTCGTTCGACGTCGAGGACTATTTCCAGGTTCAAGCCTTCGCCGATGTGTGCGATCGCGCGTCGTGGGAGCGCTACGAAACGCGGGTTGAGCGCAACACAAACCTCATTCTCGATTTGCTTGCCGCCCACAAGACCCATGCCACCTTCTTCACGCTCGGTTGGATCGCCGAGCGTTACCCTTCGATCGTACGCCGAATCGTGGCCGACGGGCACGAACTGGCCAGCCACGGCTACGAACACCATCGCGTAGACGGCCAATCGTCGGATGCTTTTCGTGCCGACGTCGCGCGCACAAAAAAAATATTGGAGGACATCGGTGGCGCCGAAGTGCGCGGCTACCGCGCCGCCACGTTCTCCGTCGGCCCCACCACGCCATGGGCCTTCCAAGTGCTGGAGGATGAGGGCTACGCTTACTCCTCAAGCGTCTATCCCGTCGCGCACGACAATTATTCGAATCCCGACGCGCCGCGTTTCGCCTACCGGCCGCGAGGAACCGCGCGCCTGTGGGAATACCCGATTTCGACCATCCGCCTCGCCGGGCGCAACATTCCGTGCGGCGGCGGCGGATATTTCCGCTTTGCGCCCTACGCCGCCTTCAGCCGCGCCATCGCGCACATCAACAAGCAGGAACATCAGTCGGCGGTCTTTTACCTCCACCCCTGGGAAGTCGATCCGGAGCAACCGCGTCCCGCCGGGGTTAAGCTGAAATCCCGCCTCCGCCACTATCTCAACCTCAGCCGAACCGTCCCCAGGCTCGAACGCCTGTTGCGCGATTTCCGCTGGGATCGTATGGACCGCGTCTTCAAGAACACCGCAGAACGCGCGTCCACGGCCAGCTAATGCTCGAAACCGGACTTCTCGCAACCGCCGGCAAGGCGCGTTGGGACGAATTCGTCTCCAACCACCCTGCGGCAACGATCTTTCATCATTCGGCCTGGGCCGATGTGATGCAAAACGCGTTCGGGCATCGATCGCACTTCATCACCGTCGCCAAAGACGCGCGCCTGACCGGTGTACTTCCGCTCGTGGAACTGAAAAGCAGGCTCTTCGGGCACGCGTTGATCTCGACCGCCTTTTGCGTCGGGGGCGGTCCCCTGGCGACCGACGACGAAAGCCGCGCGCTTCTCTTGCGCGAAGCAGAGGCCCTGGGCCGCAAACTGTCGGTGGGCCACGTCGAACTGCGCGACACGGGTTCAGCCGAGGGCTGGATCGCGAAAGACGATCTCTATGCCGGCTTCGAGCGCGAGATGATCGCGGACGAAGCCCAAAACCTGCTTCAAATCCCGCGTAAACAACGTGCCGTCGTGCGTAAGGCCATCGAGGGACCGTTTCGCGTCACCACCGACAAAGACCTCGACACGTTCTACGCGCTGTTTTCGCGCACCGTTCGCGACCACGGCACGCCCGTTTTCTCGAAAAAGTTCTTCCATGAGATATTGCAAGCCTTCCCCGACAACGCCGACATCCTTACGATTTGGCAGGACGACAAACCGCTATCGAGCGTGCTGTCCTATTACTTCCGCGATCGGGTCTATCCTTATTACACGGGCTCGAATCCGGAAGCGCGCGGGGTCGGCAGCAACGACCTCATGTACTGGAAACTGATGCGCCACGCCGTCGCGCGTGGTTGCAGGATTTTCGACTTCGGCCGCAGCAAAGTCGGCACCGGGCCGTTCGCCTTCAAGAAAAATTGGGGCTTCGAACCGCGTCCGATCGCGCATCAGTTTCTTCTCGTCGGCCGCGACACACTGCCAAATTTGAATCCGACAAACCCGCGCTACGTTCAAGCCATCGAGATTTGGCGCCGCCTGCCGTTGCCGGTCGCCAACTTCATCGCGCCGTTTGTGAGCCGCAACCTGGGCTGACGAGCGTTCTTCGCATAGGCACCGCCGAGATCATCGCATCAAGTCGTCAAGCTTGCGCAGATGCGCCTTCCATTCGAAATTGTTCACAACGAACGCGCGTGCCGCGGCGCCAAGCCCAGCCAAGGCCCGTCCGTCGAGCACGCTCATCACCGCTTCCGCCAACTCGCCGGGCGTCTCACCCACAAGCAAGTCGCGTCCGTTCATCGCGTTGATACCCTCAAGCGCTCCGGGCGTGGTAACCAGCGGCCGCGCCATGGCCATACCCTCGAGCACTTTGTTCTGAATGCCGCGCGCAATGCGAAGCGGCGCCACCACGACGGCGGCGTTTGCAACATAGGGCCGAACGTCCGGAACGGCGCCGGTCACCTCCACGCCCTCAAGGCTTGAGAGGGCGCTGACCGCAGCGACCGGCTTCGCACCGACGATTTGGAAACGAGCGTCCTCATGCTTTGCCCGTATCAACGGCAAAATGTCTTTGGCGAACCAGGTCACGGCATCGATGTTCGGCCAGTAATCCATCATGCCGACAAACACGATGCGCTTGCCCGCAGTCTCGTTGGCAGGAACGGATGCGGGATTGAAAAACTCGACGTCCACGCCGTTCGCGATATCGACGTGCCGGCTTGCTGTTTCCGGCGACAACCGGTCGAAAATGCGGCGCTCATCCGCCGAAACGAAAATCGAGGCCTGCGCCCGTGCCGCCTCGCCCCGGTCGAACTTCAAGAGCCGTTGGGCCTCGGTTCCGAAAAACCACCGGCGCGCCAATGATTGCGTTTGCGCATATTGACGCCACTTCTCGGAATCGACATCCACGAAATCGAGAATGACCTTGGTGCCCGCCGGCAGAACGCGCGGCACATACTGCGCCATCGCCGACGAAAACACATAAATGAACGCGGGGCATTGCTCCGCGATGTGCTGCGTGACCCAGCGCTTCAAACCGGCATGTCGAAATGTGGCCACGCTCAAAGGCGTCCCGGTCAAAAACCCAGTCCCCGCGCGAAAAAGCCGGTCAAGGGCCGACACCCGCCCGCAATAGCTCGACGCAAAGTTCTTCTGTGCCCACTCCATGTCTGGCTCGCTGTCGCCAGGTGTCATCACGAACCCCAGAGAAACCTCGTGGGACTTGCGCAAATGTTCGGCAATGTGAAACGCCCGGATCTTGTCGCCCTTATTCGGCGGGAAGGGATACCGGTGCGCGAGAAAAAGAACCTTGACCATGAGCGGGCGCACCATAGTCGATTTTTCGCCCTATTGAAGCGCTCGTTGCTGCCGACTATTACTTGGCCAACGGCGGGAACATTGGGGGCACCTCGTGTGCGGCATTGCAGGCCTATACGACACCCGCGGTCAGCGCACATTTGACCCCAACCTTATTCGTCGCGCCACCGACGCCATCGCCCACCGCGGGCCGGACGGCGAAGGCTTCTATGCCGTACCGGGATTAACCTTTGGCCACCGCAAGCTTGCCATCATCGACCTGGCGTCGGGCAATCAGCCGATGCACGCCAAGGATGGCGGCATCTCGATCACTTTCAACGGCGAGATCTTTAACTACAAGGAACTGCGTTCGGAACTCCAAGCCAAAGGCCATACCTTCGCAACGGCGTCCGACACCGAAGCCATCATCGAGGGTTGGCGGGCGTGGGGGCAGGGGGTGGTCGAAAAGCTCCGCGGCCAATTCGCGTTCGCGCTTTGGGATCACAAGGCGCAAACGCTTTTTCTTGCCCGCGATCGCATGGGCGAAAAGCCGTTGCATTATGCCAGCACCGCCGACGGTGCGCTCGTCTTTGCCTCGGAAATAAAAGCGATCCTAACTGTGCCGGGAATCGATCTCGCGATTGACCCGCAGGCCGTCGCCGATTTCTTCACCTATGGCTACGTACCCGACCCGAAAACGATCTACACCTCGATCAGGAAGCTGCCGCCGGCTCACACTCTAACGTTCACGCGCGGCCGCGAACCGGTCCTTCGCCAATATTGGAACGTATTGACGGCCGCCGGAACCGAACAGCGCACGACGACACCCGAGGAACTTGCAGATCGCCTAAAGCAAGCGGTGCGCTGGCAGATGGTCGCCGACGTCGAAGTTGGCGCGTTTCTCTCGGGCGGCGTCGACTCCAGCAGTGTCGTCGCGTTGATGGCGCAGATTGCGGGCGGCTCGGTCAGCACCTATTCGATCAGCGTCGGTGAAGAAAATCGCGACGAAGCGGAATTCGCCAGCGCAGTGGCTGCGCGCTATCACACGAA
Organism: Alphaproteobacteria bacterium; assembly: GCA_021413465.1. Classification (GTDB taxonomy): domain Bacteria; phylum Pseudomonadota; class Alphaproteobacteria; order Micropepsales; family Micropepsaceae; genus SZUA-430. The sequence goes on from JAIOQG010000263.1 coordinate 4,123, forward strand.
ACATCAGCGTCGCAACGTCGATCCGGCCACCCTAACTCAGTTGCTGCCGCGCCTCCCGCAAATCTATGACGAACCCTTCGGCGACGACTCCGCGATTCCCACTTACGCCGTCTGTCGCGAAGCCGCGCGCACGCTGAAAGTCTGCCTCACCGGCGACGGCGGCGATGAGGCTCTGGGCGGGTACCGCCGCTATCGCTTCCACCTTGCGGAAGACGCGATCCGCAAATACATCCCCGACGCCGTTCGCCGTTCGATTTTGGCCCCGCTGGCGCGGCTCTATCCGAAGCTCGATTGGGCGCCGAAGGTGCTACGCGCCAAAACGACCTTGCTCGAACTTGCGGGCGACGAGGACATGGCCTTCGGCCGCATGGTGTCGATGATTTCGGAAGAACAGCGCGATGCGTTGCTCTCGCCGGAGCTCACGCAACGCTTGGGCGGCTACGAGCCCAGTGAAGTCGTGCGCGCGCGCTACCGTGAGGCCCGCGGATTTTCGCCGCTTCAGCGCGCGCAATACGCCGACCTCACGACGTATCTGCCGGGCGACATTTTGGTCAAAGTCGATCGCGCGGCGATGGCGAACTCTTTGGAGACGCGTCCGCCGTTCCTCGACCATGAATTCGTCGCCTGGGCCTTCTCGCTCGAAACGGCGGCCAAGATCGAAGGCGGCGAGGGGAAGTCGATTCTGAAGAAGGGCATGGTGCCTCATCTTCCGCATGATCTTCTCTATCAGCCCAAGCGCGGCTTCTCGATCCCCATCTCGGCATGGCTGCGCGGGCCGCTTCGCGACATGACGCTGGGTCTAACCTCCAGCGCCCGGTTGCAAGATTGCGGCTTGTTCAATATGCGCGTGGTGGACCGTTGGGTCGGCGAACACTTGCGCGGTGCGCGCGACCACTGGCAGACGCTTTGGCTTCTTTTCGTATTTGATGCGTTCTTAAGAGAGCGCGGAAACGCGCTGTCTGCGCTATCTAGACCGCTGGCGTCCCCGGCAAAGCCTGCGTCAGGTCCGCTTCAACAACCTGCTTTGGGTTAGAAGAACAAAGAGACGACGTAGATAACGCCAACCCAAGAGCCGGCTGCCAGAGCGAGCCAGATCGGCACGCTCCACCGTAACGGAACCAACTCGTCCGTCGGTGTGTTGAGGGCGTCCTGATTGAGGGCTTGTTTCGACCGAAGCGCCATTTCATTCATCGGCGGGTATCTCTCGCACGGGAAAACTCGATCCCGAATCACCACACGATGAAATTTAACAGAAGGTAAATGGCGGGCACACCAACCTATGTTTGCGCTCAGTTTCTTTCTTGCGGATAGGCCGGATGCGCGTGCGCTGCCGGTTGTCGCCAAATTGAATATCAACTGTACGTAGAAAGTCTGCGGCCGGCCCGACGGTTCAGTCCGCGCGCATAGCCCGCGCAACGATGGACTCCGCAGACAATGGCCGCTCGTTCCTTTTGCTGGCCGCGGAGAGCAGAGCGAAATTCGCGGCGGCAACCGCGCCCCACGAGAAACCCTCCGCATACTTACGCGTGGCTGCTCTGTCAGGCGCTCGTTGCCGTAACGTCACCACCGCATCGACCAATGTCGACACCGCGCGGTCGCGCAACAAGGCGCCGGCGGCGGCCGCCGCGACGATCTCACCGTTTCCACCTACAGGGGTCGCAAGCGCAGGCGTTCCGCACGCCATCGCTTCCAGCAGCACATTCGCCCACCCCTCCCGTTCCGACATCAGAACAAACGCGTCCGCCGCAGAATACAATTCGGGAAGCTGCGCATGCGGCACCTCACCAAGCAGGCGTACGCGATCCCCGACGCCCAACGAATTGGCCCGCGCCTGCAGCGCTTCGCGCAACGGCCCACCGCCGGCAATGATCAAGGTACAGTCCTTAAGCGACGCCATCGCTTCGATCGTAAGCTCATGCCCCTTCAGCGGCACCAAATTCCCGACGGATAGAAGCATGGTCCCGGGCAAGCCCAGACGGCGTCTCGCCGCGTCGCGGTCCACCGGTTTAAACAGGTCGAGATCGACGCCGTTCCGCAGCACGGCGGACTTATCACGATCGACGCCAAGCTCGAGAAGCTTCTGCTTCAGGGCGCCGGAAACCGTGATCGCCGCCGCAGCCTGTTGCGCCGCCCAAACGATCTGGCGTCGCACGAGCGGAAATTGCGGCAAGACGTTTAAATCCGTCCCGCGCGCAGTGACAACAAACGGAATATCGAGGTGCCGCGCCAGTAGCGCGGCTGCGACCCCGTCGGGATAGAAGTAATGTGCGTCGATAACGTCGATGGAATTCTTGTTGAGCCCCAGCCGCGCACACGCCGCCTTAGCCGCGCGGTACAGAAGCCAAGGCGCGGCATTCATCCCAACCTTAGGAATCAAAAAATAACGCGGGTGGTGCACCTGAATGCCAAAGCGCACTTCGCGCGCCGGCACCCGCGCAAACCGCGCATAAGCGCCGAAAGTGTCGGAGGTGAACGGGAAATAGGGCACGGGGGCAAGAACCGTGGATTGCACGTCGTGTCGAGCCAGGGTCTGCCGCAGGCGGTTCTCGACAAAAACCCCATGATTTGGCTTTTCGGCGTTCGGATAAAGCGTGGTGAAGGTCAGAACGCGCAGCGCCAAGGCAGCTCCTAGAAACTCTGTGACGGACGCACAACAATCAGCGATTGTCGCGTCATTGGGTTAGCACCGATCCCAGGCCCAGCGAAAGCCGTCCCGCGGTCAGGAGGATTTGCATCCTTGCGATCAGCCTTGAATCCTTTGAGTGCTCAATTGGTTAGCGCATAATCGGCTTTCGAGGTGCCAAAGCGGCGGCCGCTGTGACATTGATTCACCATACGCGATCTTTGGTTTACGCCCTTTCATAGGGGGCTAGGATTCCTCACCCGATCCTGCTTGAGTGCCCCGGTATACGCGCCATTGGGGAATGGTGCGGCGTCAGTTTCGCCCGCCGATGATGGGACATCGATGGGGCGGTTCAGACGCTTTGCTTTGGGGGCAAAGAATGAAAATTCTCCGACACTACGTCGGTCTTCCGACAATCTTACTTGCACTGGCCGAAGGCAGCTTGTTCCTGCTCGGAATGTGGGCGCTTGGCTTCATCGGGCGCTGCGACAGCTGCTACTTCGACGATGTCGTCGACCTTGAGATCTATGAGGCGTTGCTCGTCACCGGCGCGTTCTTGCTCGTCGTGGCCGCGGCCGGCCTCTACAATCGAGACTCGTTCCTCGATTTTCGTGTTTTCGCCCAACGTTTTGTTTTCGCCTCGCAACTCGTTCTCCTGCCGACCGTCGCTGTCGTTGGCGTCTTGAGGTCTGCGGCGGACTATCCTTTCGGCTGGTACATTGGAATTCTGACCGTCGCCATCGCCGTATTTTTTCTGGCGATCTTCACGCTGCGCGTTTGTCTCTTTTGGTACCTGAACGTTGATTTCCTAAAGCGCCGCGTGGTCATCCTCGGTCAAGGTCCCTTGGCGGACATGGTGTCGGACTACGTTCGCAAGGAAGGCAGCAGTCACTTGCGCTGCGTCGGGCGTTTGGCCCAAGGCCAATCCCAAGCAAGCTCGACGATTTCCTTGGGCAATATCGTGGCCCGCGCACGGCCATTCGCGCGTCCGGCTCCTTATGCGCATATGGCGGAATCGTTGCATGCCGAAGAAATCGTGGTCGCAACCGATGATCGTCGTGGCCTGCCTGTTGAGGAACTGCTGCGTTGCCGCCTGCAGGGCATCCAAGTCACGGACTACCTGACCTTTTGGGAGCGCGAAGCTGGTCAAATCGATATCGATCAAGTCGGCGCCGGTTGGCTAGCGTTTGCCGAAGGCTTCCGCCTCGACCTCGCGCGCCGCGCCGTAAAGCGCATTCTCGATATCGTTGTCAGCTCCGTATTCTTGACGCTCTCCTTGCCGTTGATGCTTGCGGTCGCCGCCTTGATAAAACTCGACAGCCGCGGACCTATTTTCTTCACGCAAGACCGGGTGGGTCGCGACGGCAAAGTGTTCAAAATTTTCAAACTACGCAGCATGCGCGTCGACGCTGAAGTCGACGGCGTTCCGCGCTGGGCGACCTTGAACGACGACCGCACCACCCGCATCGGCCGCTTCATTCGTAAGATGCGCATCGACGAGTTCCCGCAAGTGATTAACGTGCTTATGGGCGATATGAGCTTCATCGGTCCAAGGCCCGAACGCCCGTTCTTCGTCGATCAAATTCGCAAACAGATTCCGTTCTACGATCTGCGTCATCGCGTGCGGCCGGGCATCACGGGCTGGGCCCAGGTGAACTATCCCTACGGCGCCTGCATTGAAGACTCGAAAAAGAAGCTCGCCTACGACCTCTATTATGTGAAGAACAGCGACCTTCTGCTCGATTTCGCGATCCTGCTGCAGACGTCTCGTGTCGTCGTCTCGGGCAACGGCGGGCGCTGAACATTCGCGCGGCGGCCATTGGTTAATTCGACGGCCTCAGCAGGCGCGGGCGCGCCGCCGCGCTTCTTAAATCTCTTTGCAGCGGCGAGTACCAATCGCGTGCCGGATATGCTCATGTCTGGCCCGCATCTGAACAACCGCACTTGGGCTCTTTGAGGCAATGCCGGCGAACCGCGCAGGAAAACCGTTGCGCATTCTAAGCGTGATCGGAACCCGTCCCGAGGCCATAAAAATGGCGCCGGTCGTGCAAGCGATCGCGTCGAACCCAAACCTCGAAGGCCATCTCTGCGTCACGGCCCAGCACCGCGAAATGCTCGATCAAGTGCTGGCGCATTTCAGCCTCAATGCCGACAGCGATCTCGACCTCATGCGCCGCGCACAAGGCTTGAGCTACATCACTGGCGCCGTGCTTGAGGGTATGGAACCGGTCTTGACGGCATTCAAACCCGATTGGGTCGTCGTCCAAGGCGACACGACCACGACGATGGCGGCCTCGCTTGCCGCTTTTTATCAGAAAATCAAAGTCGCCCATGTCGAAGCGGGCCTGCGCACCGGCAACATCTACTCGCCATGGCCCGAAGAAATGAACCGCAAGATCACAACCCAACTTGCGACAATTCACTTCCCGCCGACCGAAGGCTCGCGCGCCAATCTGCTGGCGGAAGGCATTCCGGACAGTCGCATTGTCGTCACCGGCAACACGGTGATCGATGCCCTAGTTTGGACACGTGACAAAATTCTGGGCGACAGGGCGCTTTCCGCCGAAATCGCGAAGACCTATCCGTTTCTCGATGCCGCGCGCCGCATGATCTTGGTAACTGGTCATCGCCGCGAGAATTTCGACGGCGGTATGGAGCGCATTTTCCGCGCGTTGGCGACCCTCGCGAAGCGTCCCGACATCCAAATCGTCTTCCCGGTCCACTTGAACCCGGTTGTTCAGAGGGCCGCGAGCGAGATCTTGCAGGACATCAAGAACGTCCACCTCATCGCCCCTCAGCCCTATCGCGATTTCGTCTGGCTGATGTCGCGCAGTTATCTGATCGTCACGGACTCCGGCGGCGTTCAAGAAGAAGCCCCCGGTCTTGGTAAACCAGTTCTCGTCACACGCGACACGACCGAGCGTCCGGAAGCAGTCGAAGCCGGCACGGTCGAGCTCATCGGCACCGATGGCGACCGCCTCCTCGAACGCGCCTCGGCACTCCTTGACGACCGCCTGCAATATGAGCGTATGTCTCGCGCCCTGAACCCCTATGGCGACGGCCTCGCGGCCGAACGCATCGTGCGGAGCTTGATTAATGGCTCAATTTCGTAAGATCGAAGTCGTTGGTCTTGGTTACATCGGCTTGCCGACGGCGGCCGTGTTTGCCGATCAAGGTGTCGATGTTGTCGGTGTCGACACCAAGGCCGACATCGTCGACAAGGTGAACCAAGGCAAAGCCCATTTCGGCGAACCCAATCTCGACGCGCTCGTGCGCCGCGTCGTCGAAACCAAAAAGCTCCGCGCCTCGCTCAAACACGAGGACGCCGACGCTTACATGATCGCGGTACCCACGCCGCTGAGCGCCGGCCATCGCGCCGACATCACCTATGTCGAAGCCGCCGCCGCCGCAATCGCCCCGTGCTTGAAGGCGGGCGATCTGGTCGTACTGGAGTCGACATCGCCGGTTGGCACGACGGAGAAGATAAGCGCAATCATGGCGGGCCTGCGCCCAGATCTGTCGTTCCCGCACCAAAAGGGCGAACTCTCCGACATTCGCGTCGCCCATTGCCCGGAGCGCGTGCTGCCCGGCCGCATCTTGGAAGAGGTCGTCAATAACCCGCGCATCATCGGCGGCATGACGCGCAAATGTGCGCAACTTGCGTTGTCGCTGTATCAAATCGTCGTCAAAGGCGAGTGCCACGTCACCAACGCGCGCACCGCCGAATTGTCGAAGCTGACCGAGAACGCCTTCCGCGACGTCAACATCGCCTTCGCCAACGAGCTCTCCTTCATCTGCGACAAGTTCGGGATCAACGTCTGGGAATTGATCCGCCTCGCCAACCTCCACCCGCGCGTAAACGTGCTGCGCCCCGGCCCCGGCGTAGGCGGGCACTGCATCGCGGTCGACCCGTGGTTCATCGTCGACGGCGCTCCCGACGACGCCAAACTCATCCGCGCCAGCCGCGAAATCAACGACAGCAAACCCGATTTCGTGGTGAACAAGGTCAAAAAACGTGCGTCCGAACTGCGGCAACCGGTAATCGCCTGCCTCGGCCTCGCCTACAAAGCCGACGTCGACGATTTGCGCGAAAGCCCTGCCGTCGAAGTGGTGAAGAAACTCGGCCAGTCGAACCTAGGCAAAATCCTCGTCGTCGAGCCGCATGTGAACAAGTTGCCGCACGAACTCGAGAGCCCGAATTTGGAACTCGCGGACTTCGAAGTCGCCGTAAAGTCGGCGAACTTGATCGTCCTACTCGTCGCCCACCGCGCGTTCATGCACGTCGATCGGGACATGTTGAAGGACAAGTTCGTCATCGACACCGTCGGCGCTTGGTAATCCAGGCGGGCGATCCAGTGCGTATCCTTCACGTCCTCGACCATTCCCTGCCGCTTCAAAGCGGCTATGTCTCCCGCACGCTCGGCATCGTCGGCGAACAGCGCGCCCGCAACTGGGACCCCGTGCTGATGACCACACCGCGTCAGAACCGCGGCGCGGCTGAAGTCGAAGAATTTTCCGGTTGGCGCTTCCACCGCACGCCCGCACCCGACGGGATCATGTCCCGCACGCCGGTGTTGAACTATGTCCGCGAAATGCAAGCAACCGCGCGAAGACTGTCGGCGCTCATCGAAGAGCTAAGGCCCGATATCGTCCACGCTCATTCGCCGGCGCTAAACGGCCTGCCCGCCCTGTGGGCCGCACATCCCAAACACATACCCGTCGTCTACGAAGTGCGCGCGCTATGGGAAGAAGCAGGTGTCGAGGCCGGCACAGTGCGTCCGGGTTCCATGCGCTATCGCGCCAGCCGTTCGCTGGAATCCTATGTCCTGCACCGCGCCGACGCCGTCGCTGTGTTGTGCCAAGGCGTCAAGCAAGACGTTCTCGGGCGCGGCATCCCGGAAGAAAAGATCTGCGTCATCCCCAATGCCGTCGATCTGGCGCATTTTTCCCCCGAACGCCGCCGGGACAATGCGCTGGCGCAGCAATTGGGCTTAGACGGCAAGATCGTTTTGGGCTTCATCGGTTCATTCTACGAATATGAAGGTTTGGATGTGCTGCTCAACGCGCTGCCGCAGGCGCTGCAGCAGGTGCCGAACTTGAAACTGCTTTTGGTCGGCGGTGGTTCGCATGACGCCGAACTGAAACGCATTGCCGCCGCGAACAATATCGAACACGCGGTCGTCTTTACCGGGCGAGTTCCGTTCTCGGACGTTGAACGCTACTACGACTTCGTGGATGTTTTCGTCTATCCGCGTCGCAAGAGCCGCCTGACGGATCTCGTCACGCCGTTGAAACCGATCGAAGCGATGGCGAAATCCCGCGTCGTGATCGCTTCGGACTGTGGCGGTCACCGCGAAATCGTCACCCACGGCCGCAACGGGTTTCTGTTCGCTGCCGATGATACGAATGCCCTGGCCGCTGCCATCACAACGGCAGTGGCGGCGCGTGAAACCTGGCCCGTTATCGGCAAGAACGCGCGCGACTATGTCGTGCGCGAGCGCACCTGGCCGGCCAGCGTCGACAAGTACGAGCCGATTTACGAACGTCTCGTCGGACGCATACGCAAGGCCAACGCCGCGTGACCTCGGTTCTGTTCACGACGGACACCGAGTTATCATTTATGCTGCATCGGCGCGGCCTATCGCCGATCGAGAATGTACGCATCGCCGTGCTCGGAGAGGTGTCCGATGGCGCCTGGGGTGTCGGCTATCAGATGCAACGGTTGAGCGCCCACGGTCTCAAAGGCGTTTTCTTCGTCGAAGCGCTCAGCTCTTATGCTTTCGGCATCGACATTCTAAAACGTGTCGTCGACCCCATTCTTGCGGCGGGACACGAAGTCCAACTCCACCTTCATACCGAATGGTTGAAATGGATCGAGCAAGATCTGGTTTCCGATCGGCGCGGCACCAACATCGCCAATTTTTCCTATGACGACCAGCTGCGCCTGCTCTCACTCGCAATCGAGGCGTTGCTCGAAGCCGGCGCGCCGCGCCCAACGGCATTCCGGGCCGGCAACTATGGCGCGAGCAACGATACGCTGAAAGCGCTTGCGTCTCTCGGATTGAAATACGATTCAAGCTACAATCAACCCTATCTCGCAGAGGCCTGCGCCATCCGCGCCGAAGCGCAACTCAACGCTCCGGCGGAGCTTTGCGGCGTCGTGGAAGTGCCGATCACCTTTTTCGAGGATTATCCCGGGCACACGCGAGCGCTTCAACTTTGCGCCGCTTCCATGTCCGAGTTCAATGCGATCGTGCGCCAATCGCTGACGCAGCGGCGGCCCACGATCGTCGTCGTCAACCACAGTTTCGAATTGCTCAACATCAAACGAACGCGTGCCAATCGAATGTTGCTGAGACGATTTGATGAAATGTGTGCCCTGTTTCAAGCCCGTGAAGGGCAGCTGCAGTCGGTGGGCTTTGCAGGTCTTGGTTCCCCACTCTCGCAAGGTGCGTCCGCGTCAAAACTCTTGACGTCGAACCCCATGCGAACCGCGCTCAGAATGCTCGAACAATCTGTTGGCACGTATTTCTATGACCGGTCATGACCGCTCGGCTCAGCCCGCACCAACGGGCTTGCATTTCATCGCCAATCGCAACGTGCCGATGAATTTCCAACTCGGCGAATGGCGGGTTCTCTCGATCCCTTGCCCGCTAGCCGTCTTCGATTGCGATCGTTCGCCCTCATTTGAAGAGCTTCCGCCGCTTGCGGGCGCTGAGGGTTATTTGCTCAAGGGCATCCCCACACCGCTCGATGCCCAGCTCATGGAAAAGCGCCCCGGTTGGCTTCACCGCGTCTTGCGGGAATACCCGCGCCATCTCGTGGACCTCAGCACCGGATACGAAGCATATCTCGGAAAGTTTTCCGGCAAGACGCGCTCGACCTTGAAAAGAAAGTTGCGCAAATTTTTGGAACTTTCCGGCGGCACGATCGATTGGCGCGAGTACCGCACGCCGGCCGAGATCAACGCGTTTTTTCCCTTGGCTTACGAACTCTCGTCAAAGACCTATCAAGAGCGATTGCTGGGCGCGGGCCTTCCCGACACGGCCGCGTTTCGCGAGGCGGCCGCAGAGCAAGCCGCGCGCGGAGCACTTTGTGCCTGCATTCTTTTTTTGGCCGGACGCCCGGTCAGCTATCTGTATCTGCCCATCGACGGCGGACGGGTGATCTATGCCTATTTGGGTTATGACCCGACGGTCTCCGAGCATTCGCCCGGGACGGTGTTGCAGCTCTTGGCGATGGAGCGCTTCTTCGCCGATCCGGCGCTTACGGTCTTCGACTTCACGGAAGGCGCGGGACAGCACAAGCAACTCTTCGCCACACACTCCGAGCAGTTCGTCGACGTGATCATTCTAAAGCGTTCTTGGCGTATGTCCGCGCTCTCGAATGCGCATCAGGCGTTTGTCCGAATGGAAGCGGGATTATCGAAGAGCCTGGAATCACTCGGCCTCAAGCGCCGCCTAAAAATGCTTCTGCGCTCGCTCGCGCCGTCGCGCGAATAAGGGCGTCTCCGTCGCGACCCGCGAACCTGCGAAGTTACCGGCGATGAATGCGCCAGGGGCGACGCTCTGAAACTGTCTTCCACTTGGAACCCGCACCTGCCTGGCCGGGATCTTTGGAACTATCGGTCATGCCCAGAATACCGCCCTTGCCTTCGCCGCCGCGGGTGGCCTCTTCAAACACGTACCAAAAAATCACCAACCCCATGGCGGCGATCGAAAAAACCAGCAGGAATGAAGCCATGACATATTCCCCAAATGCCCGAACCCAGGCCGTTATAGTTCTATCAGCAGATGTAAGGCGTGTCACTTTGGACACTTGCCAAGGCTTTTAGCGTTAACGACCGATGATTCGCGCATTCCGTGCATTCCGATATTTTCTTCGCGCATTGTTGTATGTAATCGTCTCGTCGT
>JAIOQG010000264.1 GCA_021413465.1 Alphaproteobacteria bacterium
CACGCGGCTGCGCAAGATCAAACACATCGAGTTCATTCGCATCGGCAGCAAGATCCCGGCGGTTTTGCCCATGCGCATCACCCGCGATCTCGTGAAGATGCTGCGCAAGCATCATCCCCTGTGGATGAGCGTGCATTTCACGCACCCGAGCGAAATCACGCCGGAAACGCGCGAAGCGGCATCCCGTCTCGCGGATGCCGGCATCCCTCTCGGCTCGCAGACGGTGTTGCTGAAAGACATCAACGACGATGCCGCGGTCATGAAACAGCTGATGCACAATCTGCTGACCATGCGCATCAAGCCCTACTATTTGTATCAGTGCGATCCGATCAAAGGCTCCGGTCACTTCCGTACCTCGGTGCAAAAGGGACTTGAGATCATCCAAGCTTTGCGCGGCCATACGACGGGCTACGCCTGCCCGATGTTCGTGGTCGACGCACCCGGCGGCGGCGGCAAGATTCAATTGGCCCCCGATCCGGTTGCCGGACGCGATGGTGACGACCTATTGCTCAGGAACTTCGAAGGCAAAGTGTTCCGCTACCCCGATCCGGGCGGCACGCTGGGCCGGGGCAAGAAGGCGCCGCCTTTAGCGGCCGAATAGCTTGGCAGACTCGCCGCATATATTGATCTTGGTGCCTGAGCTCAAAGAGATTGAGCCGGACGACAATCTCGCCACGATCTCGACGGCGCGCGAACTCGCTGCGCATTACGAGCGCCTTGGCTATTCGAACGTCATCCGGCACTTCGACTACCTGCCGTCGGCGTTCAAAAGCGCTGTCGAAATTGAGAAACCGGATTGCGTTTTCAATCTGGTCGAATCGGTTTCCGGCACCAGCCGCCTCATTCACATTCCGCCGATCTACCTTGAAGAGCTGCGCCTGCCCTATACCGGCTGTCCGGCGCACGCGATCGAACTATCGAATGACAAGGTTTTGGCCAAACGCATCTTGTCGATGCTGAACGCCCCGACCCCGCGCTGGGGTGTGCCGAAGACAATGGCCACCGGTCAACCCGGCACCTGGATCGTCAAAGCGCAACACGAACACGCCTCCTACGGCATGACCCAGAAAAACGTTGTAGAAGGCACGACGGCTGCGGTCGAGCTCGGACTCAAACTAACCGTCGACCTAAAAATCGACTGGATCATCGAAGAATTCGTCGATGGACGCGAATTCAATGTCTCGATCGTTGACGCGCCGGGCGGGCCCCGATTGTTGCCGATTGCCGAGATCGTATTCGAAAACTATGGCGCCGACCTCCATAAGATCATCGACTACAAGGCGAAATGGGACGAACAGAGTTTCGAATACAAGAACACTGTCCGCCGGTACGACTTTCCCGCCTCTGACCGCAAACTGCTCAAAGCGCTCGAAGAAATCAGTTTGAGTGTCTGGTCTGGCTTCGATCTGCGCGGCTGGGCCCGCATCGACTATCGCGTCGACGCGAACGGCAACCCATTCGTGGTCGATGTGAACGCAAACCCCGACCTCTCAGTTGATGCCGGCTTTATGGCTGCCGCCAACCGGGCCGAGATTGCGCCGCACGAAGCGATCCGCATGATCACCAATGCCGCAATGAAGGCGGCATGACCTCGCGGCCATTCCGCAGCGAACCGCAACCGTCCGATCCCAAGGCGGTGCGTCGCCTCGTAACGGACGCCGAAGTGTTTTCGGGTATCGAAATCGGCTGGGCCGCCGAATTGGTCGAAGACACACTGAAGCGCGGGCCCGCCGCCGGCTACCATTTCCTATTCGCGGACGGCACTGAAGACCTGGAAGGCTACACTTGCTTCGGCCCGATCGACGGCACCGACCGTCGCTTCGACCTCTATTGGATCGTGGTTTCACCCAAGGCGCAGGGCAAAGGCCTGGGCAAACGCCTTCTCGCCGAAAGCATGCGCGCCGCGCGCGATCTCGACGCCCGGCACATGTTCATCGACACATCCACTCGCCCCGACTATGCGCCGGCACGGGCCCTCTACGAGGCACTTGGCTTCGTCCACATGGGCACGCTGATCGATTTCTACAGTGACGGCGACGGCAAGGCGCTTTTCGGCCGCAAACTATAACGGCTCAATTTCCAGCTTTCGCTGCAGCCCGAGTTGCCGCTCTCTCAAAGCGATAAACAAGCCTGAAGCGATCACGATCGCGGCCCCGACATACACGGCAGTCGCCGGCAGTTCCGAAAAGAACAACCAGCCGAACAGAATGGCCCACACCATCGCAGCATAATCGAAGCTCGCCAGCGTCGAGGCTTGCGCGAAACGATAGCCGTTTGTCATGAACAACTGGCCGAACCCTCCCAGAATGCCCATCAACACCAACAGCGCCAAATCGGCCGCTCCGGGCGTGACCCAGGCGAACGGAAGGGTCAGCGCACTCACCGCTGTCGCCGCCAGTTGAAAATAGAACGCGATCGCCAGCGCCGACTCGGTGCTCGACATCATGCGAATAAAGATCATCGTAAACGCCACGAGTACCGCGTTCAGTAACGCCAGCGCCAACCCGATCGTCGGCGACGCCTCTCCAACGCCTAGCGACAAGTGCGGCGAAGCCATGATCAAGACGCCGAGAAACCCGACGCCAACCGCGCTCCAGCGATAAAGCCGAATCGTCTCGCCCAAAATCAGAGCGGCCAGCGCCACGACGATCAACGGCGAGGCAAAGCTGATCGCTGTCACATCCGCCAACGGCAGATACGTCAGTGCCCCAAAGTAAGTGAACATCGCACACACGCCCGTGAAGGAGCGCCGCAAGTGCGAAAGCGGGCGCGCCGTTGCCAACATCGAAAGCCCGTGACCCGCGATCAACATCAGCCCGGCAATCGGTAAAAACGCAAACAACGAGCGAAAGAAAACGATTTGCCCGACGGGAAATCCTTCGCCCAGATGCCGCGCAATCGCCGCCATCAGCGTAAAAGCGAATGTCGCCGCAATCTTCAGCCCGATACCCAGCAACGGCCGAGAAGAACTATGGAGATCGGCCCCGTGCCCACTTGGCGATTGTGCTATAACCACTTGCGCCATCGAAAGAGTATGTATGGCAACACCGCCGACAGTACGATCGACACCAACGCGACGCCGTAGCCGAACGGCCATTCGAGTTCGGGCATGTGCTTGAAGTTCATGCCCCAAATACTGGCCAGCAAAGTTGGCGGCAGAAATACGGTCGCCGCCACCGACAGAATGCGGATGATGCGGCTCTGTTCGATGTTGACGACGCCCAGCACCGCGTCGAGCAAAAATGTGATTTTGTTCGCCAAATAGGTCGTGTGATCGGCGAGCGACTGCACATCGCGGGTCATGATTTTGATATGACCCTTCATGTCCTTCGTCGCTTTCAAATCGATCGCCTGCGACAGGAACGCCAGCATACGGCCCATGCTGATCAGGCTCTCGCGCGCCTTCGATGTCAGATCGTTGCGATTGCCAAGCCCAAGCAATATCTTCCGATAGTCGCGGGTCGGGTCTTGGCCGTTCTGTCCGAAAATCTGCTTCGACAGCGTGTCGACCTCCGCCCCAACCTTTTCGAGCACGTCCGCCGTCCGGTCGATGATCGCTTCAAGAAGCCCCGCCAGCACGATATCGCCCCGCGGCCAAAGATTGGCCTGGCGTTCTGCTCTGTTAGCGAACGTGTTGAAGGGCTGCGGCTCCGAGTAACGCACTGTCAGCAACCGCTCGCCCGACAAGATGAAGCTGACACCCTCGCATTCGGGCTCCGCGGTTTCCGTTTTCGAAAGAACCAGCGCCGTCATGAAGACCCCTCCGTCCTCTTGATACAGGCGGCTTGAAATCTCGATTTCGTCCATGTCCTCCTTCGTCGGCGGATCGAATCCGAACAGAGCTTTGACGGCGTCGCGTTCTTGTGCGGAAGGGTCGAAGATGTCGATCCATAACGACTCGTTAGGAACTGCAATGGGATCAGCAGATTCCCCCGAACACGTGAGATTGCGGCGCAAACAGTTGTCGCGCAGACCGAATGACCGAAGCATGCGTGCACCTCACGGTTGGCGCAAAGAGAGACGGATTTGAGCACTTAGTGCCACGAGCGCAGCCCTGCCGCCATGCCCTAAATGCCGCGTTGGCGCCGGGCGCCGGGCGACGGACCCAACAACGGAAATTCGCGACACTTTTACCTTTGCCCGATCCGCGTTAGGAATAGCTTCAGCACGTCGGACTATGCTCTTGCGTCAGAGGCCGATATCCGGCCTGACTGTTGCCGTTTCGACAGTCTCAATCACTTGGACGACCCCTCGTGTACGGCAATCAAGCCGGCGCGATTCGAAAGTCAGGGGCCGTTCACGACCAACTTGGGTGTTCCAATGGAATTCGGCGATCTGTTCAGTTTCGACAAGAAAATCGCACCGGCGATCATCAAACCGATCTATTGGATCGGGATGCTGGTGATCGTCCTCGGCGGCATCATTTTCTTTTTCTCGGGCTTTTTCGGACTGTTTACACAAGGCTTTTTCCAAGGCCTTTGGACGATGATCACATCTATTTTGTTCGTCATTTTCGGCGTGCTGGGCTTGCGCATCAGCGCTGAAATTTGCCTCGCGGTCTTCGAAATCCACGACAAAACGATCGGCGGCTCGGGCTCGCAGACGTAATCCGCAGGATTGAGGGCATCAGCGCACGGCTATGCCCTCAACCTCGATCAAATACTTCGGCTCGACGAGCTGCGGCACAAAGATAAACGTCGAAGCCGGGCGGATCTCGCCGAAATGCTTGCGCCGCGCCTCGCGAACCACATTCGCCGCCTGGCCGTAAACAACGAACAGATTGATCTTTACAAGATGCAGCGGTTTAAGACCGTTGGCGCTCAATACGCGCACGATATTGGCAAATGTCTCGTCGGCTTGTTCGGCGAACGATTCCGGCAATGAGCCATCCGGCCGCACACCCACCTGGCCGGCGATGAATAAAGTATCCGAACCACTGCGAACCCACCCCGCGTGCGAATAAGCACCGAGCGGCGCGGCCACAGTCGACGGGTTGTTGAACTCAGGCGCGCTCATGCTCCTTTTCTCCTTTTAGTTCGTCGATCATGCCACTCAGACGCTCGGGCGGAAGCGAATCGCTCCGAGCACCGCGTTGATGGAAATAGATGCTTTGCGCGAACGCACGGAACGGCGCCGTGCCGAACGCCACGTTCCATAACCAGTTCGGTGGCGCCAAATCCAAGCCCCGGCGCAGCCAAAGTTTCACCCCGAACTTCGGCGCCTCGCGCGCCAGCGCGGCGGCGGGATGCTCGCCTCCCGCGTCGATCCAATCCGACGCCAGCTGAGCCAAGCGCCGCCCAAGCCGCAACGTCTGCACGATGCCGCCGCCCGTGACCGGCGAGACATGCCCCGCCGCATCGCCGACCAGCATGACCCGGCCTAAAGCGGTACGCCGCAAGGTGCCGCCCGCTGGGATCAACCCGCTGCGTCGCGCCAGAATGCGCCGTTCCGGCAACCCCAATCTTTTGACATAACTCTGAAGGAAAGCCCGCGCATCCGGCCGAAATCCGTGTCGTGCCGCCAGGCCGACTTGCGTGATGCCGATACCGGGAACCGCCCACGCAATGTAACCGGGCGCGAGCTTGCTATCTAAAAAGCAATGCAGGAATCGCTCGTCGAGACCTGGCTCAGGCTCCAACTCAAACTCGACCCCGCCCAAGAAACGCCGGTTGGCATCTAGTCCAAAGTGACGCCCAACGGCGGATGTCGCCCCGTCGGCACCGATCAGGAGACGCGCCTGCAGCGCGAGATCTGGCAGCGTCACCGCTTCGTTCGTTTGCTCCGCCCCCTTGAATGCCGTGCCGAACATGAGTTCCGCTCCGGCACGTCGCGCCTCGTCCGCCATCCACCGCAATAGGTTCGGCGTGTCGCTCGCGAGAAAGTAATAGCCAGGAGCTGCGTGATCCGTCGACTTTCCGTTTGGCGCATAGAGCCGCACGCCCCGAATAAGCCGGGTAAGATGCGACGGAATATCCGCCTCCTCCGCCGCTTCTTTGACAAGGATTCCGGTCGTTCTTACCGCCAGCCCAGGGTCGGTCTTTCGTTCGACGACGCAAACTTTCAGGCCACGCGAGGCAGCGGTCCGCGCACAGGCAAGCCCGGCAAAACTCGCCCCGACAATGATCAAATCGAACCGGCGCACGCGGGCCTCGCATCAATCAGCGATCCATTGAACTCGGATTCGCAAGCCGCCGCCAGCACCACGACCTTCGCCGGGCATCACACCGCCCGATTTGTGTCCGATGCCCGCCGAGGTCAGAAAAAAAGGGGCGCACCGCGCCCCTAGATTTGATCAGTCGCGCTATTTGCGCTTCGGCTTCTTCGCCGCCGGCGCTTTTTTCTGCTTCGGCAGTGGCGCTCCAAATGCCCAGGCATGACCAAACGGATCGACGATTTGGCCGAATCGGTCGCCCCAGAACTGGTCGGCCGCCGGCATCGTTACTTTTGCGCCAGCCTTCACCGCGCGCGCGATCCACTGATCGACCTCTTTCGGCACGGCCAGCTGCACGAACATGGTGACCGAAGTCCCCCCAAACTTCTCCGGCGTCCTTCCTGATCCGCCGGCATACTCCGGAAAATCGTCCGAGAGATAAAGCGAATGTCCGTTGATCTCGACTTCCGCGTGCATCAAACGCTTCTTGTCGTCGGCAGGCATGCGCTGAATTTCCTTGCCGCCCAATCCCTTTTTGTAGAAGGCGATCGCGGCAACCCCATTGCTGACGGTCAAGTAAGGCACGACTTGCTTTTGAATCTTCGCGGCCATGAAAACCTCCCCTTATGAAGCGGACGCGTTTTCTACGCTCACTTGCGCGCGTTCGCCACCAAATCTTGCACGACGGAAGGGTCCGCAAGCGTCGTCGTATCACCAAGATTTGAAGTATCGCCTTCCGCGATCTTGCGCAGGATGCGCCGCATGATTTTGCCCGACCGCGTCTTCGGCAATCCCGGCGCCCACTGGATGACGTCGGGCTTCGCGATTGCGCCGATCTCCTTACCGACCCATGCAGCAAGCTCCTTGCGCAACTCTTCCGTCTGTACGACGCCGGCCTTCAACGTCACATAGGCGTAGATGCCCTGCCCCTTGATGTCGTGCGGATAGCCGACGACCGCCGCTTCCGCTACCTGCTTGTGCGCGACCAAAGCGGACTCGACCTCGGCCGTGCCCAATCGGTGCCAGGAAACGTTGATGACGTCATCGACGCGGCCGGTGATCCAGTAGTACCCGTCGGCATCGCGCCGGCATCCGTCTCCGGTGAAGTACTTGCCCGGATAGGTCTTGAAGTACGTGTCGATGAACCGCTGATGGTCGCCGTAAACGGTGCGCATCTGGCCCGGCCAAGAATCGGCCAGCACAAGATTGCCCGTCGTCTCGCCTTGCAAAACCTTGCCTTCCGCGTCGACGACCTGCGGCACGATCCCGAAGAACGGCCGCGTCGCCGATCCGGGCTTAAGCGCCGTAGCCCCCGGCAGCGGCGTGATCAAGATGCCCCCGGTCTCCGTCTGCCACCACGTATCGACGATCGGACACCCCGTCGCGCATCAAGGCGCGGATCGCCGTCGGCGCAGTGTAGAAGATGTTGACCTTGTGCTTGTCGATGACCTCCCAGAATCGCGATACGGTCGGATAGTTCGGCACGCCCTCAAACATCAACGTCGTGGCGCCGTTCGCAAGCGGCCCATAGACGATGTAACTGTGTCCCGTCACCCAACCGACATCGGCCGTGCACCAATAGACGTCGCCGTCGTGATAATCGAACACGTAGTGATGCGTCATCGACGCAAACACGAGATAGCCGCCCGTCGTGTGCAACACGCCCTTGGGCTTACCCGTCGACCCCGACGTGTAGAGAATGAACAGCGGATCCTCCGCGCCCATTTCCTCCGCCTTGCAGTCGACCGGCACTTTCGCGGCGAGCTCGTGATACCAATGATCGCGGCCCGCTTTCATCGCAACGTTACCGCCGGTACGCCGCACCACCAGCACCGACTTCACGTTCGGGCATTGCTTCAGCGCTTCGTCGGTGTTCGCCTTCAGCGGAATGTGTTTACCGCCGCGCAAGCCTTCATCCGCCGTGACGACGAAATCCGATTGGCAATCGAGAATGCGCCCCGCAATGCTCTCCGGCGAAAACCCGCCGAACACCACCGAATGCACTGCGCCGATGCGCGTGCACGCGAGCATCGCGTAAGCCGCCTCCGGGATCATCGGCATGTAGATCGTAACGCGATCGCCGCGCTTGACGCCCTGCCCCTTCAGCACATTGGCGAAGCGGCACACCTCGTCGTACAACTGCTTGTAGGTGATGTGCCTCGAATCCTTGGGATCGTCCCCCTCCCAAATGATTGCCGTCTGCTCGGAGCGCTTGGCCAAATGCCGGTCGATGCAATTCGCGCTGACGTTCAAGGCGCCGTCTTCGTACCAGCGAATATGCAAATCCTTCGCGTCGTATGAGACGTTCTTGACCTTCGTATACGGCTTCATCCAATCGACGCGCTTGCCCTGCTCGCGCCAAAAAGCGGACGGATCCGCAATCGAGGCTTTGTAGAGATCTTGATACTTCGCATCGTCTACAAAGGCACGCTTCGCCCATTCGGCCGTAACGGGAATGAATTGATCGGACATTGTGGGGTGCCTTTCAAGGAATGTCGGGCTGATTATTGGCCTCTCAAGGGCGCAACGGCAAGTCGTGAAGTCGTCTCTGTTGTCATCGGCTCATCGCTCGCGGGCGCCGTGCACGACACGATGGATATGAACTGCATCCTCGGCCACTTCATAGACCAGAATGTATGGAAGCCCTGTGACGACAAGCTCGCGTGTTTTCGGCGCCTGTCCGATGCGACCCCGCAATGGCATATCCCGCAATCGTTCGCCCGCGTTGGTCAATCGCCTAACGACCTTTTCGGCGGCGCCTGGTTTGTCCAAGGCAATGTAGGCAAACAAGTCGTGCACATCCGCCTGCGCGCGGGCCGACCAAACGACTCTCATCTACTCTTGACGTACTTTGTCCGGAGCTCCGCCATGAAATCGTCATGCTCCTTGTAGCGCCCAGCTTTAATATCTTTCCGACTCTTCCCAATTGATGCCAAAAACTCCGCCTCACTCTCGACAAAGGCTTGAAGCGCTTGGGTCACTATCTTTGATTTGGTTCGATCGGACCCCGCCGCCAGTCGGGTTAGGTCTGCGTTCAGTTTTGGCGTTATGCGCGTCGAAAGCAAGACCGACTTGCTCATAGAGAATTCCTCGTATGACATTGTAAGACATTGTATGTCATTTGGCTCCGGTCGGCAACCCGATCTCGCGTCGAACCTCATTGGTATGCTCGCCAATTGTCGGCGGGTCCAATCGGATAGAGCTCGGGGTCTTCGAGAACTTGAGCCCCGGCCTCATCGTGCGATAGCGGCCCTCGCTCGCAATTTCGCGTTCCTCGAAGAATTCCACCGCTTTGAAATGCGGATCGTCAAACAGCGTCGACATTTCGTTCGCCCGCATGGCCGGAATGTGGTGCTCGGCGCAGAGCTCCATCCATTCGCTCGTTGTGCGGGTCGCCGCCGCATCGCGCATCATCTCGTAGTAGGCGTTGACCCGCGCCTTACCGTCCGCCGCCGATAGGAACTGCGCGCTGTTATAGGCATCGGGAATGCCGCCCAACTCCAGGAACTTGATCGACCCTTCTCGGCTCGCCGGCAGCACGACGAGATACCCGTCTTTCGTCTTGTAGGGCTTGCGGTGCGGCGTGATCGACGTCGGATGGCCGAACTTGCCCGGCGCATCCGGATAGGTGCGCCCCCAAATGTGTTCGGCCTGAATGAAGCCTGTGAAGGTCTCAAGCATCGGCACTTCCACGAATTGCCCTTCGCCGGTGCGCGACCGATGCTGCAACGCCGCCAACGTCGCAATCGCCGCGAACAAGCCGCAAGTTTTGTCGGCGATAATCGACGGAAACGGCCGCAACTCCTTGTTGCCGTCGTAGAGCGGCAGCAGATCGCACGCGCCTGACGCCGCTTGGATCAAGTCGTCGAATGCTTGCCGCCCGTTGTAAGGCCCGCCCGATCCATAACCGACCGCTTCGACATAGACGATGTCGGGCTTGATCTTGACGACGTCGTCGTAGCCGAATCCCAATCGCTTCACAGCCTCGGGCCGCATGTTGTGAATGAACACGTCGCCCGTTCGCACGAG